>DATGIH010000122.1:0-5579 GCA_035295865.1 Bryobacteraceae bacterium | reverse complement strand
TCGGCCGCAAGCGACCGCGTCATCCGCAGCACCGCTTCATCCAGCACGTGCTGCACCGACGCCGCGAGATCCATATGCCGCTGCGTTAACGGCTCATCGGGCTTTCTTACCGTACCCTCGAACAATGCATCGAACTTCTCGTTCGTCATCGTCAGACCGGTGCAGTAGTTGAAGTAATCCAGGTTCAAGCGGAACGAACCGTCGGCCTTCAAATCAATCAGGTGATCGAAAATCTTCTGCGCGTAGCGCGGCTCGCCGTAAGGCGCGAGCCCCATCACTTTGTACTCGCCCGAATTCACTTTGAATCCGGTGTAGTAGGTGAATGCCGAATACAACAGCCCTAGCGAATGCGGGAAGTGAATTTCCTTCACAACCTCAATCTGATTCCCGCGCCCCAACGCCACGGACGTAGTCGCCCATTCCCCGACGCCATCCATCGTCAGGATCAACGCATCCTCAAACGGCGACGGATAAAACGCGCTCGCCGCATGACTCATATGATGCTCGGCGAAAAGCAGCTTCTGCTGCCAGTCGAATCCCGCACCCAGCCGCTCCAGCTCTTCATGCAGCAGCGTTTTTTGAAACAGCTTCTCGCGGATCCACAGAGGCATTGCCATCTGGAACGATCGCAATCCGCGTGGCGCATAGGCGAGATACGTTTCGAGCAGCCGCTCGAACTTCAGGAACGGCTTGTCGTAAAAAACAACAAAATCGATATCGCTGAGCGCGCAGCCGGCCTGTACCAGGCAATACTGGGCCGCGTGCGCTGGAAATCCGGAATCGTGCTTCTTGCGCGTGAAGCGCTCCTCCTGCGCGGCCGCGACAATTTCGCCATCGCGCACCAGCGCCGCGGCGCTGTCGTGATAAAAAGCGGAGATTCCCAGAATCTGCATGTTTCCGGGGGCCTAGAACAGCGTGTAAATGAATGGTGCGACGGCGGTACTTTGCGCCAGCACCAGCAATACGCCGAACAACAGCATCATGATCAGAACCGGCAGCAGCCAATACTTCTTGCGGGTTTGGAGGAAAGCCCAGAACTCCTTCAGAAATGACAACATCGGCGATCTCCTTGCATTTGCCTCAACTTACCTATCGGCTGGATCGCGTCTACGCTATACTGGCTTACCGTCATGGAAAAACACCTTTTCGGGCGCAGAACCTTCCTGGGCGCCGCCTTAGCCCTGCCGGCCACCGCGCAGCGGGATTTCTCCAGCCACAATCCGATTCGCTATCCCGACCCGGATGTCGTGGTGCTAGACCCGCGCTTCGCCAAGCTCAAGGCGAATAACGCCGCCATCGAGCGACTCGCGACTGGGTTCCGCTGGGCCGAGGGTCCGGCGTGGAATGGCGCCGGTAAGTTCCTGATTTGGAGCGATATCCCGAACGACCGGCAGCTTCGCTGGATTGAAGATGATGGCCACGTCAGCACTTTTCGCTCGCCCTCGCACTATTCGAACGGCAACACCTTCGATTACGAAGGCCGCCAGTTAAGCTGCGAGCATGACACGCGCCGCGTTGTCCGCTACGAACCGAATGGAACGGTGACGATCCTGGCCGACAATTGGCAGGGCAAGCCGCTGAATGCTCCGAATGACATCGTCGTGCATCCGGATGGCGGTATCTGGTTCACCGATCCCGGCTACGGCATCACCAGCATCTACGAGGGCCACAAGGCGAAGTTGGAAATCAAGGAAGCCGTTTATCGCATCGACTCGAAAACCGGAAAAATGGAAATGGTCCACGACGAAGCTTACAAGCCCAACGGCCTCTGCTTCTCGCCCGATTATAAAAAGCTGTATCTTTGCGACACCGGTTTTACACATTATCCGCAGGCTCCGAAAATCATCAAAGTTTTCGATGTTGTCGACGGCCGGTCTCTCAAGAACGGCCGCGTCTTCGTCAATATGGATCTGCCGGGCAAAGGCGCCGGATTAGCCGACGGAATCCGCGCCGATGTGGACGGCAACATCTGGACCGGCGCCGGATGGGTGGGGGCGGGCTACGACGGAGTGCACATCTTCGCGCCGGACGGAGTGCGAATCGGAATGATCCTGCTGCCGGAGATTTGCGCCAATGTGTGTTTCGGCGGGTCGAAGCGCGATCGGTTGTTCATGACGGCCGGACAGTCGCTGTATTCGCTTTACGTCGAAACCACCGGCGCGCATATCGCCTAACTGCTACTGCCATTACTTGTCAGATTCCAACAACGCTTTGGGCAGTTGGGACTGCCGGACAATGCTCCTCAAAGTCCCAGGTCGCACCGCATCGTGAAGTGGAACTGGAACCGTAATCGTGGTTCCTTCAACTCGCTTTTGCATAATCCGATGACTGCCGTGCTGCCTGGCCACCGCGAAGCCGTTGTTCTCGAGAATTCGACAGATCTCCGAACCCGAGAGAACCCGCAGCTTACCCAACCGGTACCTCTACCTGTGTTACGAAAATCTCGCTGTGCAACCGGCGATCTATTTCCGAAGCGCTTGCTGTTTCAAAAAACAAGGTCAATGCCTCAATTAGATTCGCGCGTGCTTGCTCGATCGATTCGCCTTCGCTCGCGATATCCAGTTCAGGGCAAAGCGCAACGTAGCCGCCGTCTTCCCGTTCGATAATCGCTGTCAGCCGACGATGTCCTTGCATGATCCGAGTCTACACCAGCTTCTTACCATTGACACCGCGGTAGTCGCTAAACCCCGATTGATCGATTTGACGGTGGCTCCCGACCCGGCCGGTGAATGCAGTCGTTACTGCTACGCAGTTAGATGGCAATGGACCTTTGGCAAATTGGAATCGGTAAGTAGCAACGTCTAAACGGTTCAAGTCTTCGTTCCATGACACACCGCGCACGACCCGTAATCCAACCCCGCCTTTTGATTCGTGTGCGTATCCAAAAAATCCGCCCCGTGGCCCGCCGGCTTCAACTGCGCGCGGGCTGGAGGGTCCACCCTACAAAACGCTTTTTCATTTATCGCGCTTGCTGTGTCGAAAACAAAGTAGGCGCCTCTATTAGATTCGCTCGCGCTTCCGCCTAAGATCGTCCTCACCGCGTACTAAAAATGGAACCCAATCGTCGCCGTCACGGTGCGCGGTGTCACATAGTGAGTTCCGCTGAAGGTCGACAGGAAGTTGTATAGCGCGTACTTGTTGGATAAATTGATCACGGAAATGCGCGCGCTCCACTTATAGCGATCGCCGTGGAAAATGTTGTCGTGCCCTACGGCGATATCAAACAAATTTCGAGACGAGATGCGCGGCGGGTTGTGGTCGTCATCTTCCTTACCGGGCTTAGGAATCTGCACCAGGGTCGAGCCGTACTGCGATGCCGGGCAGAGGCCGTCTGGGCTGATTCCCAGGGTGGGCGTCGCATGGACGCCGCCGCAGAAGAGTCCCGCCTGGAATTGTTGATCCGGCGTGAGGCCGGAGACGTCGACAATGGAGTCCGTCCCGTTCGGCCCGTTGTTGCAATTGCCCCCGGCGCAAGGCACGGGCCCGGCAACGAGACCGCTATCGTATCGCCAGTTGAAACCGAGCCAAGGGCCTCGCTTCAAGGGTTGGTATTGCAAGTGTGTCGTCGCGTTGAAGAGTTCGTCGTGATCGATGCGGAACACTCCGTTGCCGCCTTGTCCGGCGGGTGTCGCGCCGATCCCGCTTACTTGCGGCTGGAAGAAACGCGCAGCTACACTCGAGAAAACGACGAACGCCGACAAGCCGTGGAAATTCGGCATACTCGCGCGCACCGCGTAGCCCGGGATCTTGGAGCTGGCCCATTCGATGGGATATGTAATCGGGGTCGAGCCCAGCACGCTGAAGTCGTAAGACAAGTGCGTGTACTTCCAAATGTATTCGGCATCGATTACGAAGTACTTGCCGAAAGCCTGTTGAACGCCGGCGTGGAACTCGTTCCGCCAGCCAGGATGCAACGGTTCCGTGAGACAAGGGTAACCTTGAAGCGCGGAGTTGAGTTCGTTGACCACGGGGTCCAGACAGCCGTTGCTCGCCAGAACCAGATTTTCATTGAACGGCGTCTCCATGGTACGGGCATAGGAAATTCGTAATACTGTATTGCTGGGCTTGATGCGATACGCGATACCCAAACGAGGTTGAGCCTGATTGGCTGAAGTTATCCCATTGTAGTGATCGAAGCGCAGCCCCAGGTTGAAAGTCCAGTCATTCACGGTGACCGTGTCCTGGAAAAAGAGGGCCAACTGCCGGATGTTGGCGTGCCCGCGGTATCCGTATAACCCGCTGGTGGAATTTGGACAACCGCTGAGCGGCCCGGTTCTAGTTAGATCGATGCAGGCTAGCAGGGGATCATAGGCGGTGTTGGGCGTCAACGTCCCGGTGCAATTATTGGGATTGGTTAGAGTCGGGTCGGTGTTGGGGCTTCCATCCGCATTAAAGCAGACCGGATTGAAAGTCGGATCCACAATACCGAAGTTGTCCTTCTCGGTAAGGATTGTGTCTTCATAAGTGACGCCGGCTTTGATATTGTGGATGCCTTTTACATAGGACACATTCGCGCGCAGTCCAAGGTTGGTCAGCGTTCGGCTCTGAGCGATGGTTTGCTGCTGAAGGTCAGGGGTTAAATCCGCGAAGGGGTCTCTGCTTGGGTAATAGTTGTATTGATCCTGCCGAGCGAAGGCTCCGAGAGTGAATACCATGTTAGGGTTCACCAGGTGCGTCCACGTAGGCGCGATGTTATAAGTCCGAATTTTCGAGCGCTGATCTTGCGTTCCTACCGGCACACCATTTGGTCCCAACCCGCCGTTGTTAACAACCAGTCCGGACCAGGCGTCGGCGGTCTGCCCGTCAAATGAGTTGGGCGTCTGGAACCAGGAGCGCGTAAAGCCCAAGTTCACGTTGATGGTGTCCGCCAGCGATGGCTTGAAGTCGAACCGGTCGAAGATATTCTGCTCGTTACCGTGGTCGTGGTAGGTCTGGAACTCGGGGCCGTCGAGAAATCTGCCGGTGTTCAAACCATTCGCAGAAATGAAATTACCCCACTTCTCTCTTCCATAAGCAAGATTGAAGCCCACGTTGGCGGTGCCGAAGGTGCCATAGGATGCCGTGATATCGCCGTGCGGCTGGGTGACGCCGAGCCCCGACCGCGTGGTGACGTTGATCACCACACTGGTCTTGTCGCCATATTCGGCCGGAGGCGCACCCTCGATCACCTCCATGGATTGCACAGCGTCGAGCGGTATTTGATTCGAGAAAACCTTGCTTTGCTGGTCCGTGATGGGCTGTCCATCCAGAGAGAAGGAATTCTGCGCATGATCTCCGAGTCCGTGAAACAGGCCGTTGGAGTCCGCCGAGATACCGGGCGAGGCGAGCGTCACCAGTGAACTCAACGACGAAGACTGGCTCTCGAGCGGCATCTTGTCGAAAAGAGCGCGATCGATATCCGTGTGGGTGACGGGATCGGTTTCGATCAAGTCGCCGGCTTCCACTACCGTAACACTGGATTTCTCCGCGCCGAGTTTTAGAGTGATCTTCACCTCAAACGGGATTGGCGAGCGCACATCCGCATCTTGCGTCCCGGTCTGGAAGCCGGACGCATTCGCACTGACGTGATAGTTGTTAAA
>DATGIH010000121.1:0-22356 GCA_035295865.1 Bryobacteraceae bacterium | reverse complement strand
TCGGCCGGATGCCGTTGCTCCGGCGGCGGATAACTTTCCGGATAGCGCGCGCAGGAACAAAGCGCCGCCGCGAACAGGATGCAGAAAATTCGAGACAAACTTTATTATGCCAACCCGGCCCGTCAAACCGGCGCTACCAGTGACAACCGCGCCCACGGACGATGCGTCGAAACCCGCGCCTTCTTGAGCCCCGCTTTCTCGGCCAACGACGCCAGTTCATCCCGCTTGAACGCCGCTTGCACCGATACCGGACCATCGTGCATCGAGATATCGTGCCAGCTGAAAAGCCAACGCGTGGCGGGCATGAAATGATAAGCAAGCGGGCCACGCTCCAGATCGATAGCCAGCACCGCACGCCGGGCGACCGCGCCGAAACTCGCCAGCAGCCGCACGATCTCCTCATCCGAAAAATGATGCAGAAAGAAGGACGAAAATACAAAATCGAAGCTGCGCTCCGCGAAGGGTAAACGAAACGCATCGCCCACCAGTTTGGGAAACGCCGCATGAATCAAATGATCCGGTTTGCGATCGAGCGAAGTGACCACAGCCCGGGGAAAACTGCGCCGCAACGCCGCTCCCATGTCACCTGAGGCGGCGCCGATATCCAACAGCGAGAATGCATCGCCGGGGCGCGCGAACTCTCCGATAATCTTGCGCAGCGTGCCATACCCGCCGAAATATTTGTTGACACGCACCAGATCCTGCAGGTTTTCCAGCGCCTCTTCGCGGCCGGCATGATCCAGCTTTTCCGGCACGATGATTCGATGTCGATTCACCACCAACCCATGATAAGATGCGGCGAGGTATCTCGCCCCTCGCTATGGATTTTGTCTCTGGCAGCCTTGGATGGATCGAAGCGATTTGCGGCCCGATGTTCTCGGGCAAAAGCGAAGAATTGATGCGCCGCCTGCGCCGCTCCATGATCGCCCGCAAGCGCGTTCAAGTGTTTAAGCCGATCATCGACAACCGTTATTCCGACGATGAAATCGTCTCCCATACCGCACAGCGCATGAAATCCGAAGCCATCACGAGCGTTTCGGAAGTAATCACTCGCCTCGACCCGCGAACGCAAGTGGTGGGCATCGACGAGGCAAATTTCTTTGGCCAGGAATTAGTCGAGGTCGCAAGCCACCTCGCTGACAGCGGCAAGCAGGTGATCGTGGCGGGGCTCGATACGGATTACATGGGCCGCCCTTTTCCTCCCATGCCCGATCTACTGACGCTGGCTGAATCCATCACCAAGACTTTGGCGATTTGCGTTCGCTGCGGGAATCCCGCTAAGCATACACAACGGCTGGTTGAATCTTCCGAACTGATCGTCGTCGGAGCAGCAGGTGCATACGAAGCGCGCTGCCGCCGCTGTTTCGAACCGGGCATCCCCAAGCAGGAATACCTGGACTTCGCGCGCCCTAAGGCGGTTAAGGCAGAAACTTGAAACGAAGGCTTCAATTGGTACTTCTAAATCGTTAGATTTCCTGCTAACCTACTCAACTAGGAGAATTATGTCGATCTTCCCGAACCCGAGCCCGACCGGCAGCAACCAGCCGCCTGCAAATCCTCCTGCCGCGCCGCCTCCACCGAGTGCGCCGCCGCCCGGCTATGCTCAGGCTCCGTATTATCCGCCGCCTCCTCCGCCACCAGCCGAGAGCGGAGGTGGTGCGAAGACGGCGATTCTGTACGGCGCCATTGTGGCTCTTCTGGCAGCGGTCGTTTATCTCTACGTGCAGTTGGACAAGGTGAAGAAGGATGTTGCCGCCAACAACACAACCATCCAGCAACAGATCGACAAGCTGGGTGAAGCTGCATCGCTCAACACGCGTACCAACAGCCGCCGCGTGGATGAGTTGAAGGACCAATTGGAGCGCGCCCGCCGTCAAGCCGCGATGGCCGCCGGCGCCGCGAAAGAAGAAGCTCTCAAGAAAGTCGACGAAACCCGCTCTCAGTTAGAAGCCGCCCAGAACCAGGCCAAACAGGAACTCAAGTCCGACATCTCGCAGGTGAAGGAAGCGTCCGATTCCAAAATCTCCGCCGTCGGCACCGAAGTCAGCAGCGTGAAGACGGACCTGGGCGCCACCAAAACCGAGTTGGAGAAAACGGTCGCGGATCTGAAGCGCGCTACCGGGGACATCGATGGTCACAGCACACTCATCGCTACCAACGCGAAGGAGCTGGCCGCTTTGCGCACTCTCGGCGAACGCAACTACTATGACTTCACCGTTACCAAATCCAAAACCTCTTCCAAAGTGCAGGACGTTCAAATCCTTCTGAAGAAGGCCGACTTGAAGAAGCACACTTATACCATTGCACTGACCTTCGACGATTCCACCGTGGAAAAGAAGGACAAGGTCATGAACGAGCCAGTGCAGTTCATCACTTCCAAGTCGAAGCAGCCTTACGAAATAGTGGTCAACAAAGTAAGTAAAGATACGATCGCGGGATACTTGGCAGTACCGAAGGTGCTAAATCAAAGAAACTAAATTCAAACGGCGGAGCGTCGTGGACGTTGTTCCACAGCATTCATGAAAATTTGCGTCCTCGACGACTCCTACGAGCAGTCCGAGACACCGTTTAAGCAGTTCGACTTTCTGCCCGATCCGCTGCGCTTCTTAAAAGCGCACGAAGCCGAGCGGCACTTCCTGCATAAAGCTACCGCTGTCCGTCAAGTGCTCGATCTTTCCAAACGCGGCTTTGACGTGTTTTTAAACCTGTGCGATGGATCCTGGGATGAAGACCGTCCGGGGATCGAAGTGGTGCAGGTTTTGGAACGGCTGCAGGTTCCCTTTACCGGGGCATCGTCCCGCTTTTATGAGCCCACGCGGCAAACCATGAAACGGATCTGCCATTATGCCGATGTCGCGAGCCCCAACTACTTTTTCGCCTCCGACCCCGGAGGTGTGGAAGCGGCCGCTGCGTCGCTACGTTTCCCTCTGATAGTGAAGCATCCCTGCGGATACGCGAGTATCGGTATCACCAAGCAATCGCGCGTGGAGACGCCGGACGAGCTGCGCGTGGAAGCCGCCAAAACGGTGGGCGCATTCGGCGATGCGCTGATCGAGGAGTTCATCGAAGGACGCGAGTTCACCGCGCTGGTGGCTGAGAATCCGGACGACGAACTTTCGCCAATCGTTTATCAGCCAGTCGAGTTCCGCTTTCCCGAAGGTGAATCGTTCAAACATTTCGATCTCAAATGGCGGGACTACCAGCGGATGTCGTGCGTTCCTGTGGACGATCCGATTCTGGCGGGCCGCATCCGGGAAATCTCGCGCCGGTTTTTCGTCGGACTCGGCGGCACCGGCTACGGCCGCTGCGACATCCGCATGGATCAAGAGGGCGAGCTGTTTATGCTCGAGATCAATCCGAACTGCGAGATCTTTTATCCGCCGGGCGATGAAGGCTGCGCCGATTTCATTCTGCTGAACGATCCGGCGGGTCACCAGGGATTCGTCGATACCATTTTGCGATCCGCCAAGAAGCGCGCCATGCGCGAGACGCGGAAGTGGCACGTCCGGAAGAATCCCGAGCGGCATTACGGAATGTATGCGGCGATGAATATCGAAGCCGGTGGCTTGATCGAACGCTACGAAGAGCAGCAGCACGTGCTGGTCAGCAAATCGCATGTGGACGAGCATTGGAACGCCACGCAGAAGCTGCTGTTCCGCCGCTACGCCTATCCGATTTCGGACGAAGTGTACGCCATGTGGAGCAGCGATCCGGACCAGTGGAAGCCGATTAATCACTCGTGCGATCCGAATGCGTGGCTGGATGGATTGAATCTAACCGCGCGCCGTCCCATTGCGTTGGGCGAGCAAATCACCATGGATTACGGGACGTTCTGCAACGAAACGCTGGAGCCGTTTCGCTGCACTTGCGGATCGCGGAACTGCCGCGGGACCATTCGCGGAACCGACTATTTGACCGCACATGTAGGCGAATACAACGGACACGTCTCGGAATACGTCCGCACCAAGCGAGCGCGCCTGACCTGACGTGGCGCACGCACTCGTGCGTGCCGCGTTCACACTCCTGTGAACGCCTTGAATGTGGTTCTTCCTCGTTTTGGTGTTCGCAAGAGTGCAAACACGGCACGCAAAGTGCGTGCGCTACTTCCTGACGTACGCCAGCGCCACAACTTTATCCAGCGCCGGCGAATAGGCCGCGGAAGTAAACTCCGTGCCGTTTTCGAGCTTGGTTCCGGCCGCGGGCGCTTCCCTGCCCTCCAAAACCAGCGGCGTCAAAACGCGATGGATCTGCGCGCGCGACCGCACGCGTTCTACAATCTCCTGCCCTAGATAACATCCTTTGCTGAAGTGCAGCGCCTGCGGCTGATTCGCTTCCTGCGCGAGAAATCGCTCACCGATATCCGCGCCGTAGCGAGCTTTGCCGTGCTCTAGGCGCACCACGTTGAACGCTTCCGCATCGCCCGCCTCAGCGCCCGCTGCTTCGAGCCGGGAAATCAAGCCCGACCGCTCCCCAACCGGCAAGTAAACGAAGAATCCCGTGCTTCCTGTCGTGTTCAAACGCGCAACCAACCGATCGCCCCATTCTTCGCTCGCATAATCGGCCTCGGGCGCCGGCGCGCCAATCTTCTTTAGCACCTCAGCCGACTCTGGCCCCTCAACCGCAATCGCCGCCCAGGCATCCGTGACATCTTCAAGCGTCACATCGTCCGCAATGATGTAGTGGTCCAAATGGTGGAAAACCTTCTCACGCGTTTCGGCTTCCAGGTCGAGCAAAAGATAATCCGGCCGGCACAGCACATTTACATCCGCCAGAATCCTTCCCTGCGCAGTCAGGAAGAACGCATAGCAACCCGTGCCCGGAGTCAGTTGCTGGATGTGATTCGTCGTCATCGCGTGCAGCAGACGCGCCCGATCCTCACCCAGCATTTTTATTTTGCCGCGCGGCGAAACATCCAGCCAGGCAGCATGCTGTCGCAGCGCTTCGTAACCAATCATCGGAGCGAAATCCAGCGCAGGTACGCGGAAAGCGCCACAATGATCAAACCAGAAGCGATCATGCCGTTCAACCAGCGGTTGCGCTTCACTTCACCGGCGTCCGGAATCGTATACAACACCGCAACCGCGAAAATGTGCATCGCGAACAGAAACTTGATCCCGATGATCATGTGGTAGTGCGGCGGATAGCTGGCCTTCGACAGATAGTTGTAGAGCCCGGAACCGATCAGGGCAAGCATCACGACATAGAGCAGAGTGCGATAGTGCCCCACGACGCTTTTGCCGATGGTCCCGCGCTCAGGCTCTGCGATTCCGGCCAACGCCGGAGCCAGGGCGAACCTCGCGAAGATAAATCCTCCAAGCAGCGTGATCACCGAGGTCACGTGAATCCAGCGCATCGACACTCCCAGTACCGCGCGCAAAGTTGGGTCCATAGTTCGAGTATAAGGCTCGCCGCGCGCCGCAAGGTCCCATCTACAATGAATAAATGGCCAACCAAGGAGCCGACCGCCGCGAAGTCCTTGAGATGCTTGCAAAAGCCGCTGTCGCGAGCCAGTTTCCAGGATTCAGCCGCTGGGTATTCGGCCAGCAGCACAATCATGCGGACGCGGCGCCTCCAGCGCGCCAACCGAATTACCAGCCATCTTATTTCTCACCTGCCGAATATCGGACCATCGACGCTCTTACGGCCTTGATCATCCCTAAAGACGACACACCGGGCGCCCAGGAAGCTGGCGTCAGCGAGTTCATCGACTTTATGGCTGCGCACGGCGAGAAGGAAGTTCAACAGCCGATGCGGGATGGTCTCAAGTGGCTCGATACAGCGGGTCAAACCACCTTCCTCAAACTGTCGCCCGATCAGCAGACGGAAATCCTGAAGCGCGCCGCGGTGCGTGGCGCTGACGGCCACGATTTCTTCCGCCTCATCCGGCGCTACACGGTGATGGGCTACTACACCAGTGCGGTCGGAATGAAGGAACTCGATTTTCCCGGTCTGAAAATGTACAGCGCATCACCATCGTGTCCGCACATCAACGATCCGGAACATCTGCATCTGCCCGCACCCAGATTCTAATGCCAACCAAAATCTACGACGTGATTGTAATCGGAACCGGAGCCGGCGGAGGCATGGCCATCCACACGCTGACCCAGGCCGGCGCGAAGGTCTGCGCGCTCAACGCCAGCCGCCGCCTGAATCCGGGCAAGGATTTTCGCAACCATCGCAAGCCCTACAACATGCCGTTCCGCGGCTTCGGCGATCCCACCAAGCGCGACAAATGGATCGGCTACATGGACAACGAATACACCGAAGGCATTTGGGAGCACGAGATCGCCTTCACCACCGCCCCGGGCACCGAATGGACATGGCGGCGCTGCTTCGCGGTGGGCGGCAAGACCAACTTCTGGGGACGATCGTCGGCGCGTTTCGGCGATATCGATTTCCGTGCGGCCAGCCGCGATGGCTACGATGTCGACTGGCCCATTACCTACGACGAGATCGCGCCCTACTATAGCCGGGTCGAAAAGATGATCGGCGTCGCGAGCACGGTGCAGAATCGGCCCAGCAATCCGGATGGCGAGTATCTGCCGCCGTTCAATTTCCGCTGCCTGGATCGGATCCTGGAAAGCGGCGCCCGCAAGATCGGCATTCCGTATCTTCCGGATCGCATCGCTCAGCTAACGACCGCGCACAACGGGCATCCAGCCTGTCATTACTGCGCAAACTGCACCGAAGGCTGCGACGTCGGCTCGTTCTTCTCTACGCCGTGGTTCTTTTTGCCTGCGGCGGAGAAGTCCGGCAATCTGGATCTACGAACCAACGCGCTTTGCAAGAACATTCTGGTGGACGAGAACGGCCGCGCCAAAGGCGTCGCATACATCGATCGCACCACGAAAAAAGAAATTGAAGTTTACGCGAAAGCCGTGGTCGTCGCGGCATCCTGCGTCGAATCCGCGCGCATCGTGTTGAACTCCAAATCGCGGCACTGGCCCAACGGCATTGCGAACTCGAGCGGCCAGGCCGGGCGCAATCTCTGCGATCATCTTTACGGAACCACCGCGCGCGGCTACCTTCCGCAGTTGCTCGGACAGCCGAGTTTTCCCGACAACGTATCTTCGAGCACCATCGCTTGGATGCCGCGCTGGCAGAATCTCGATAATCCGCATCAGGAGAAGTTCATCCGCGGTTACTCGGTCTATCCGGACGGTGGATGCTCCGAGTTCCCCTGGTATTTCGATCAGATTGACGGTTTCGGCAGCGATTTCAAGCGGCAGATCAAGCGTCGTTATCCGACGCCCGTGAGTTTCTACATTCAGGCGCCCACGCAGCGCAGCGACGCCAACTTTGTGGATATCGATCCCGAAGCGAAGGACGTTTACGGCATCCCATGCGCGCGCCTGCACTTCGAGTGGGACAAAAACACGCTGCTGATGTGGGAACACGGCAAACACGCCTGCGAGCAGTTGCTGCGTGCGAGCGGCGCCGAATATCAGGGTTCCGCAAAAGAACCGGACATGCCCGGCACCAGCCTGCATGAGACCGGAACGCTGCGCATGGGGAACGATCCGAAGAAGTTCGTCACCAACCGCTTCGGCCAAGCGCACGATGTCCCCAATCTCTATGTTTGCGATGCCAGTGTCTTCCCGAACTGCACGGACAAAACCACAACGATTTCGATCCTGGCATTCACGCTGCGGTCGAGCGAGCACCTGATCGACAATCTGAAGAAGATGGGCTAAAAGTTGAGGGACAGGCGCGCGTTCACCGAACGCATAATCCCGAGGCCGGTGCCGGAGAAGAGACCGTCGAAATTGATCACGTTGAGGGAATTGGTCAGGTTTGTTCCGTCGACCTGGAATCGCATCGGATACTTCTCGCTCTTGCACAGGATCACGCCGGCCGACGCGTTCAACGACCACTGCGGGCGCGGCCGCAAATCGGAAAAATTCACTCGATTCAAAATATCCTGCGGATAACCCTGCGCGGCCGCATCGGCACGCGTTCCGCCGAAATCGATCGGCAATCCACTGTCGTAGGCTCCACCGAACGCCAGCCAGAATCGCGAGGTCAGATCGTATCGGAAGCGCGCGCGGACGGCATTGCGCTCCTCTTGTGAAACGGGAAATACGCCGCTGGTTTGCTGAATCGCTGCCGCAGCGTCGTCGCCTAAGAAGAGCCCGCCGGTCGCCGGAAAATATCCATTGCCGCGTTCATTGGTCCAACTGACGTAGCCGGACAAGCGGCGCCAGCGCGGAATTTCAAGTTTTGCCTCTTCGCCATAAATATTCGCGAGCGCGAACGTAATCGGGAAGCTGACGCCCGTATTCAAAAGCAGATCGTCGTCCGGATAATTGTGATACCGCCGCCAGAAGAAGTTGCCGGTAAAACGCAGATGGCCGAAGAGCGCCGCTCCGAATCCGGCTTCGTAGTAATTGGCTCGCGCCGGCTGGACAGGCAAACGCAAAACGTCGGGAGACAGACTGGTCACCGCCGGCGAACTCGATACCAGCAGGTTTTCGAACGGCGGAGTCTGGAACACCCGATCGTACGAGGCGTGCAAATTCACTTTCCACTTCGGGATGTAGTAAGCCAGGCCGACGCGCGGACTCCAAGCCACCTGGTCCACCTCCAAATGGTAATGATCGAAGCGAAGTCCGCCGCTCAGCGCGAAATTCTTCCAATGGATTTCATCCTGCGCGAACACGGCCTGCTCACGATCCGGCGAGTGGCCATAGAAACGAAACGCTAACGGGGTACCAGCGTCGAACTGCGACGGATCGGTGATTAAGTAGTTGAGCGATTCCTCGATCTGCGCGAAATCCGCCTCGGCGCCGAACTTGAACTCGTGAATCCCGGCGTGAACGGAAAGGGCGCCCTTAACGTACTGCTCGTGATACCCGCGATCCTGGTCCGCGATCATCGGCGTCGAAAGATCGTTCGACCAAAAGCCCGCCGTGATGTCGCGGGCCATTCCTTGAAAACTCCCGAGCACGTTCGGCGAAAAAATATGCTGATACGCGACCTGAGCGGACGACTCGAAACTCTCCCGGTCTTGCCGTTGTCCGGCGTCCTGCTGTTCGATTTCATTCGGCACCAGGAATTTCGACTGATCGCGCCGCAGAATCACGCTGATGCGGTTGTTCGGATCGATATCGCGCTCGAAGTGCGCCATGAATCCTGCGGTGGTTCCGTGATTGGTGTAATTCTGCGTGGTGGGCGGGTCGAGGAAATGATCCGTCATTGCGCCGGCGATGCTCATTGTGAGAGTATTTGAGCCGAATCCGTACTGCGTTTCGAAGAAGCCGCTCAGAGTGTCGTAGCTTCCGCCGCCCAGCGCCGTTTTTCCATGGATCCCCGGACGTGTGTCGCGGGTGGTTTCGACTTCAATCACCCCGCCCAGTTTGCGTCCGTACTCGGCGGGAAAACCGGCAAGCATCTCGGTCATCTCCTGAACGTTGCCTGGATCGAAGTCGGCAACGAACGCAGGAGAACGATTTTCAGTCAGCGGCATTCCATCCACCACATACTGCACTTGATACTCTTCCGCGCGCGGATGCAGAATTCCGTTGGCTTCAAAAACCCAACCGGGTTCCTGATTCACTAATTCCGACAAACCCCGGCCAGGCTCACTGGTGAGGCGGTCACGCAGCGCGCTACCGCCGATCTGGTTCGTGCTGCTGGTGGCGTAGGGATCGATCAGCGTTTCCTTGCTGCTCACTTCGACGCTGGTCTTCAACGCGCCTAGCGGAAGGGATACGTTCAATTCCTTAGGAAACGCGGACCGGATTTCCACCAATGTTCGAGAAGGCGAAAATCCGGGCTGACTCACCGCAACCGTATAGTTTCCGAACGCCAAACGCTTGGCATCCAAACGGCCTTGCGAATCGGCCGTGAATGTCCGGTCGTACTGATTTACTTCGCTGAGCAGTCTTACGGTCGCGGGAACCGGAGCGCCGGCCGGATCCGTAACAAGTATGCGCAACTCACCGGTATTGACCTGAGCGATGAGCGCGGAAGCACTCAAAAGGAAGGCCGCGAGCTTGATCACTGCAGCGGCTCATTCGTATGGAAATATTTCTTGTACGCGCCGATCCAGTTGGATGCAATCTCCCGCTGCGCTTCTGCCAGATCCAAACTTCCATTGCAGACCATTTCGCGCAGCCGGTCTTCTAATTCATCCTTCACCTTCGCGTTCCAAACCGTCGCGGAATAAGAATGCGGCCAGAGATTGTGGATGTCCTCGGCTCCGCCGAGCGCCGGGGTAACGAGATAATCTACCTCATACCCGTGGGATTCGCCGCGGACCCCGTACTCGGCGAAAACTTCGCGCTGTAGCGCCACCGGAACGGCTTTGTTCTTGATGTTTGCTTGCGCGCATACCGCTTGGCGATTCTCGAGCAGTGTTGCGCCGGGAGTCAGCCGCGCATCGGGCGCCGAAAGTACAATCGCCTGCCTCGAGGTCCGGGGTGCCAGGCCCACATAGAGAATGAAGGCCGCCAATCCACCCGCCATGGCCAAGATGGCCCACGTGAAACGCCTGTCCGAACTCGCGGCGCGCTCGATTCGGGGCACCTGGCTCAGTCGGGCCTTCAACATCGCCCGCGGCGCCGTCGCAGGCGGAAGTATCGCCTCGAATTCCTGTTGATGGGCGCGCACGAAATCGGCAATCGCGGTCTCGAGTTCCTGCCGCCGCGTCCTGCACTGCCAGCAAAGATCCAGATGCGCCCGCACCTGTTTTTGAGCATGAGCCGACAGTTCGTTCTCGATGTCCTGAAGCAGTTCTGGATCGGAAATGTGCTTATCCTGGTGCTGCATGAGTTCAACGTTCCGCGGTACGCGCAATGCGCCCCAAAGAGCGAGCCAGTGAAATGGAAACGGCGCCGAGGGAGATATCAAGTATCCCGGCGATTTCCCGATACCGCAATCCTTCAGCCCTCAAGAAAAGACAGAGGCGATCCTGTTCCGGCAGAGCGTGGACCACTGCCTGAAGACGCTGCTGCGCCTGGCTGCGCTGTACCTGATCTTCCGGATTGGGACCGGGCTCTCGAGCGAACTCCGCAGCCTGGGATTGGGTTCGTTTTGCGAAATCCCGTTGCGTCTTGGAACGATGTTTCAGGGCCAGATTATGCGCTACACGAAACAACCAGCCGCGTAAGTTTTTCTTTGATTTACCTTGGTTAAGATGTTGAAACAGAGCTAGAAACACCTCTTGTAACAACTCTTCGCCGTCCGCCGTCACCAAGCCAAAACTTACCAGATACCTCAGCAGCGGGTCCCGCAGCTCGTCAAAAAGCGCGACCACTTCGGCTTCCAGCCGTTCCCGGCTACTGCTGGAACCAGAGGACACGCCGGTCCCGATCGCCGAAACTGCGGGGTGGACTGTGGAACGCGTCGTCATCGATTACCACTATATTGGATATTCCGATTTCCACTGTCTTGTTCAAAGTTTCTGGTGCGATAAACTACGGATTCCTATGATTCACGAAATCCTGCCGGTGGGAATGCTGCAGTGCAACTGTTCGATCTTCGGCGACGAACAAAGCCGCGAAGCGATTGTGATCGACCCCGGCGACGAGATCAACTTCATCCTGGCTAAGCTCGCCAAGCATCAACTGCGCGTCAAGGCCATTATTATCACCCACGCGCATATCGATCACATCGGGGGCGCGCAGAAGCTAAAAGCCGCCACTGGAGCGCCGGTTTACATGAACTCGAAGGATCAAGAGCTTTACGATCATTTGGATACGCAGGCGGGATGGCTTGGCATTCAGACTCCCGAAAAGACTGAGATCGATGTGACCGCCCGCGAAGGCGATCATGTGGAGCTGGGTCCGGCTGAATTCCATATCCTCGAAACTCCCGGCCACACGCAGGGGAGCATCAGCCTTTGGATCCCGGCGGAAGGCAAACTGGTAGCAGGCGACACGCTCTTTATGGATAGCATCGGCCGAACCGATCTCCCGGGCGGCAACACGCAGCAGATTCTGCGGTCGATCCACACCAAGCTCCTGCCGCTGGATGAAACGACCGTGGTGATCCCAGGGCATGGGCCAAATACGACGATCGGCCGGGAGCGGGAGAGAAATCCCTTTCTGAGGGGAGTATAGATGGCCGACGACAACGATAATTCCCCATTGAAAGGCCCTGGTTATCAACCAAGCACTGGACGGAAAATCTTCATGTTCTTCCTCTGCCTGGCGGCGCTGATCGCGGTTTGGATTTTCTATTGGCTGGCGCCGAAATGAGTTGACGCGAGAACCGCTGGATTCACCACGTTGATCGGCTTGCCTGCGGCGTACGCGACGATTTGATCGAAGATATCCGCAAACTGGATTTCGTATTCTTCACGCGTGACGTATCCGATGTGCGGCGTGCAGACGACATTGTCCCGCGTCAATAGGGGATGATGCGGGTCGTGCAAAGGCTCAGTCTCGTAAACATCGACAGCGGCCATTCCCGGACGGCCTTGATCGAGCGCATGCGCTAGGGCTCCCGGCTGAATCAACCCGGCGCGGCTGGTGTTCACTAACAACGCCGTCCGTTTCATGCGCGCCAGATCGGACGCAGTCACGATGCCGCGCGTCGCGTCAACCAGACGCATATGCAACGAGACTATGTCGCACGTTGCGAGAAAATCTTCCTTGGATGGCGCGGCCGCATAACCGGCGGCTCGCGCGCGATCGAGCGAAGCCTCGCGCGCCCACACCAGCACATTCATCCCGAACGCCTTGCCATACCCGGCGACTGTCTCGCCGATGCGGCCATATCCGTAGATGCCGAGCGTCAAGCCGCGCAGGCTCCGTCCGATGCCGGTCTGCCAGATGCCTGCCTTGAGCGCCGCGACTTGCTGCGGAATCTGGCGCATCGCGGCGAGGACGAGTCCCCAGGTCAGCTCAGCCGTTGCGTACGATGGCGTTCCAGCATGCATGTTAGACGACAGGATAATCCCGAGCCGTGTGCACGCTTCGACATCAATGTGCGGATAGACGCTGCGCTGGCTGATGAGCCGGAGCCTGGGAAGGCGTACCAGCAAATTAGCCGCGATTTTGGTGCGCTCCCGAATCAAAACCAGCGCTTCGGCATCTTTCAGGCATTGCGCGAGTACGTCGATATCGTCCACGTGACCGTTCCAGATTTCCACGTCGTATCCGTCAAGCTTGCGAAAACAAGCGAGCGTTCGCAGCGTGTCGAAATAGTCGTCCAGAATCGAGACTTTCACTGGGGAGCCTTGTTGCGCTTGATCTCATCCATGACGTTCGAAACCAGTTCCTTGGCGTCGACCAGGCATTTGGAGATCATTTGAATATCCATGGCTGGTTTGCCCGGCTGGCGCGCGCTTTGGCAGTAGACGCCGTGCTGTCCGACCAGGACCAGCGCATCCGTCAGGAGATCGAGCGTAACGGCCAGCCGCCCGCGCTCGGGCCCGAACATAAACTCCTGTTTTTCCAGCTCCTCGCGACGGTCGTCATAGATGGACATGCTGAATTCATTGTAAAGTCACGCACCTGCTAAAGTCGGCGAGCGATCTTGCCGATGGTACCCACAAGGAGAGGTACTAGATGTCCATCCGCCACATTCTGTTTTCGACGATCGCGTTGGCGATCCTTCCAACCGCTGCGCTGCGCGCCGCTGACACCGCCGAGTATGTCGGAGGGACGGTGAAGTCCATTCCGATGAATACCATCGGCTTCCTCAACGTGGACGATACCAAGGTGTTGAAGTTCAACTACGGTCCGACGGCCTACAAGCTGCCGTATGAGCAGATCACCGGCACCGAAGTCACCAAGAGCGAGCCGCGCCACGGCATTAAGAAGTTCACGGTTCCGAATTTCGGCCGGCGGAAAGAAACGCTGACCATCAGCTATAAGGACGCAGCCGGCGAAACCGGAAAATTGAGCTTCGATGTGAGCGCTCGGATCGCGGCCAATGTGCAGCAGACTATAGCGGAAGTGAAGGCCCTTCCTGATGCCGCAACCGCCGCCGCCGACGCGAAGGAATGGTGGGGCGACCGGTATTGGAAGACCAATTCCAATAAAGGAACCTGGGACGCGAGCACCGCCAGCGCCAGCCAGACGCCCGCTCCTGCCCCAGCTCCGGCAACGAAGAATTAGCTTGAGTGGGGCAAGTCTCCCACTTGCCCTTTTACGCGTGCTTGGAGCCTTTCAGCCCGTAGTACACGATATACAAGTAGCAAACCGCGGGCAGCACGAACGCCAGATGAATGCCGATCCGGTCGGCGAGGGCACCCTGCGCAAGTGGAATAATTGCCCCGCCGACGATCGCCATCACCAAAATCCCCGATCCTTGTCCAGTTAATTTCCCAAGCCCGTCGATCCCGAGCGTAAAAATGGTCGGGAACATCACCGAGTTGAACAATCCCACCGCGATGATGCTCCACATCGCGATACTTCCGCTGGTCAGGATAGACGCGGTCACCAAAAGACACGCCAGCATTGCGGCCGCGCCCAGCACCTTCCCGGGATTCAACTTCTGCATGAGCGCGGATCCGATAAACCGGCCCACCATGGCCCCGCCCCAGTAGAAGGACACCAGCTTGGCGCCGTCGATCGGCGAAAGGCCGCCGATTTCCGGCTGCGAGAAATAGTTCACCAAAAAGCTGCCGATCGAAACTTCGGCTCCGACGTAGATGAAAATTCCAATGGCCCCAAGCACCAGATGCGGATGCTTCCAGGCGCTATCGCCCGTCGCGGATGAATCGTGCGAACGGCCCTCTTCTATGTTCGCCAAAACAGGTAGCTTGAATCGCGAAATAGCGAAGGCCAACAGGAAGAGAAAGATCGCAATCCCGACGTAGGGCAGCTTGACGCTGGACGCTTCCATCGCGCGATGCGCCTGCAGTTGATCCGGCGACATGGCACTGATTTCGGACGCCGCCTTCTGCACTGCACTCAGGATCAGCATCCCTCCGAATGCCGGACCGATGGTGGTCCCGAGCGAATTGAAGGCCTGCGCCAAATTCAAACGGCTCGACGCGCTCTCCGGAGGACCCAGCACCGCGACGTAAGGATTCGCAGCAACTTGCAAGACCGTCATGCCGGATGCCAGCACATACAGCGCCCCCAGAAATAGCGCGTAGGACGCGAGCGACGCCGCCGGCACAAACAAGAGCGCGCCCAACCCCATCACTCCGAGTCCCAGCACGATCGAACCTTTGTATCCAAGCCACGAAATCACCTTCGCGCTCGGCAGCGACATCAGAAAATAGGCCGAGAAAAAGGTGGATTGGATCAGCATGATCTTCGTGTAATTCAGATCGAAAATTGATTTCAAATGTGGGACCAGAATGTCGTTGAGGACAGTGACGAATCCCCACATGAAGAAAACCGTGGTGATGACGGCCAGCGCGGGCCCGTAGTTCCCGGTGGATCCCGACGCGGGCGCAGTTTGTTGTCCGGGCTGAATCATAATTTGTCCAGGGACAATGATACCGTGAACCCGTCGAAATAAAAAAAGGCCGGACGAGACTGCTCTCGACCGGCCCCAATTTACTCGCTGCTATTTACCAGATCACCTTCAAAGCCAACTGCACGTTGCGCGGCTCACCCGGCCCGATGCCCGGTGCGCCTGCATTCGACGCGCGGGTCGCCGTAATCAATCCGAAGCTGGCGCCGTCGTCGATGTTGCCATCCGGGTTCGCCAGATTGAGCTGGTTGAAGATGTTGAAGATCTCAGCCCGGAATTGAAGATTGATCCGCTCGGTGATGTAAGTGTTCTTGAATATCGAGAAATCCGTCGAATTCAATGGCGGTCCAAAGAACTGGTTCCGTTTCGTGGTCCCGAAAGTTCCCTTGGCCGGGATGGCGAACGCGCCAATATTGAACCATTGATACCCGTTCGCATAATTGTTCGAGGCGTTTTGCGGCTGGGCCACGTTGGAGAATGCGCTGCCAGTTAGGTCCAACCGGTCGCGGCCATTAAACGTTCCGTCCACGTTGGTTCCGGTAGTCACACTGAAGGGCGAGCCCGACTGGTGCGTTAGCAGGATGTTGAGCTGCCAACCCTTGCCAAGCCGCGGGAATTTCGGCGCGAAGTTCGGAACATCGTATAGAAGGTATCCGGTGACAACGTGCCGGACATCGAAATCGGCATTGCCCCAATCCTGGTTGAGATCGTAGCTATTCTCTGGACCATTGTTGCGAACGTTGGACATCTGATCCATGGCGTGCGACAGCGTGTATTGGATCTGCCCCGTCACGCCATGCCACTGGCGGTTATGCAAGGAAATCTGCATGGCATTATAGTGCGAGGTTCCGGCATCGCGCAGCTCGGTGATGCCGGCGAACTGCGGAAACACTCCATTGAGTGGGCGCGCAGCCTGCTCGGATCCGGGGGTCGCTGTCGGGAACGGCTGGTTGATTTCCAGATTGACAGGCAGCTTGCGGCCCTGATTGCCGACGTATCCAACCTGCAGCAGGAAGGAGCGCGACAGCTCGCGCTGTACGTTGATATTGAAATTTTGCACGTACGGCGTGCGATTGTGCTGATTCACGGCGAATGCTCCGAACGGCGGCGTTTGCGTGGAGCCGAAGATCGGTACGCCATCTTTGATGGTCTCGGTGGTTATGTTTGTAACCGTGTAGACGGGAACGGACCCACCGGGATTGCGTGAAATTCCCCGTCCAGCCGAGCCGTCGACGCGGTTATCGATGAACAGGTTGCCATTGGTCACGTCGTAGAAGATGCCCCAGGCGCCGCGGATCACGGTTTTACCGCCTCGAACCGGGCTGTAAGCAAATCCAATGCGCGGTGCGAAGTTGTTGCGATCCGGCGGATACAGATGATCGAATCCATTGCCGACGAATGCGAGTCCGCCGGGAGCCGTCGGCAGGAAGGTAGAGATTCCCTTGTGCGTGGTGGATTCGAAGAGCGGAGTGTTGTATTCGTAGCGCAAGCCGAGATTGATATTCAGTTTCGGCGTGACCTGCCAGTCGTCCGCGGCCCAGGCCTCATAGGAATTCACGTCATAGACGCGTTGCGCGTCGCCCGTTGCGATGTTTCCCTCACCGGTATAAAGAGTCCCCGAAATGAAATCGGCGAGCGCTTTTTGCGGCTGCGAGAAGGCGGGATCGTTGGCCCAAGGTCCACCCTGGCCCGTGAAGGCGAAGCCGCCGCGCACGTCGCGCTGATAGAACACGTCAATCCGCGATTTGCGGAACTCCCCGCCGAACTTCAGCGCATGCGCGCCCGCGTTGTAGGACAGGCTGTCCGTGATGTGGCCCGTGGTATCGATACGGCCGAGCTGCGGTGTCTCACCAACGCCGCCTCGATCGAATCCGGTGATTTCGATATTGGGTGCTCCAAAGTTTGCCGGATTCGTAACACCAGTATTGAAGCCCAACGCCGGGAGGTTGAATCCATGCGCCGCGTCATCGAAAGCCTGATAGAAGTAATTCACACCCAACAGAAGCTGGTTCACCATTTTCGGCGTGATGACGTAGTTGTAGCTCACCGCGAAGTTCGGCTGACGGCTGGGCACGGATTGAAAATATTGGCCATAGACAGAGCCTGCATACGCAACGGCTTCGCCGGTTCCGATAAACGCGCGAGCGAAGATGCTGTGCTTTTCGTTGAACACATGGTCGATCTTGATCACCCCGTTCTCGCTCTTGTATTGCGCGGGCGATCCACTAAAGAAGTTGTTCGCCGTCGCCGGTGCTCCGTGGATGGACTGCGGCCACAGCGTGTTGTAGACGTTCATCATCACCGGATTCACCGGAATGCCGTACTTGTTGAGAACCGTTTCGGCCTGGCTGATCCATGCCAGTGAAGGCACGGTCGCCTGCACGGTGTTGCCCTGCACGAACTTCTGTCGTTCGAAGGTGAGGAAGAAGAACGTGTGATTTTTCCAAACAGGACCGCCCAGCGAAAACCCTTCATGCTCGTTGCGCAACTCCACGTTCGGAGATCCGGGCGGCGCAAAGGGACTGTCCGCCGCGAGCGCCTCATTCCGATTGAAGTAATAAGCCGTCCCGTGCAGTGAGTTCGTGCCCGACTTGATCACCACGTTCACCATCGATCCCGGATTACGTCCGAAATCGGCATTCCCACCCGCCTGCATGTTGAACTGATCGATCGCGTCCACCGGAAGAAGCACGCCGGCGACAGCCGAAATACTGCCCTGGTTCACCGCGTTCGAATTGTGCCAGAAATCGTTGTTGTCCACGCCGTCAATCTGCCAGTTGTTCTGGTTGGGACGATTGCCGTTCATGGAGCCTTGGTCGTTGTAGCCTGGCGTCAGCTTCAGGAGCTGCGTAAAGTCGCGGGCATTCAGCGGGATTTCCTCGACCGCGCGCGTATCCACCACCGAGTTCAGCACCGCTTCGTTGGTTTCGAGCGAGACCGCCGCAGCCTGTACTTCCACCATCGTCGACTGTCCGGCGACGCCCAACGTCACCGGCAGGCTCGTGATCTTTCCGACCGTAGCTTCCACCTCTCCGGTGAACGTTTGGAATCCGGTTCGGGTCACCGTTACGGTGTAAACACCGAGCGGCAGATCCGGGAAGTTGAAGTCGCCAGCGGCGGGCGTGTTCTGCGTGCGCGTCAGGCCAGTGTCCTTTTGCACAATCTTAACGGCGGCATCCGCGACGGCCGCGCCGCTCGAATCGGCAACGGTCCCTGCGATAGCTCCGCGATACGTTTGCGCCGTCAGCATCCCTGTGGTGAGGCTGAAGACCGCAAAAAACAGAACGATAATTTTTTTGAAATCCATGTGTTAACCCTTTCCTGAAGCACTGCCGAAATGTAGATAGACCGGTAGCCTGGGCGCTGAAATAGCACCAAAACAACGTTTATTGGTTTTCGTTAACTGCGAAAGACCCGTAACGACTTCGGCAACGTGGCGGTCAAAGTCGGAATTGACGAAAGTGTAACATAGGCGCAAAAAACGCACAAGACCTTATGCCGAGGTGGTGCTAAGCGGACAGGTCGCACCTCGGCTTGCCAATCGAAGGTGCAATGCTGGCATTAGCATTATTTATGCTATTACCCCCTTGCATTTGCGGCGCTGCTAAGGTAGTCTAGACTCAACGATGCGGTTCGAGAGTCAGTTCGGTGCTGGATCTGCCCTACCGGGTGCTGGCGTACCGTCTTTCCTTCGGATCGGTCGGATTCCGAGGCTGCTTCCCATTATTATTCAGGTCGCCGTACCCGGCCCCGCCTGAAGGCTTCGGAGAAAAATCTCAAAGAGGCCATTGGCGGGGATAACGAACCCAGCCAGTGGCCTTTTTCATTTTTGGAGGAAACGAACCCAATGTCGTCGACGGCAAGCGCTCACCGAGCGGGTGGAGCGGCAGAATCGAAACTGATGTCAGGCGCCCAGATTTTGCTGGAGTGCCTGGTTCGGGAGAACGTGGAGTGCATCTTCGGATATCCGGGCGGCGTGACCCTGCCGCTCTACGATGCTTTCTACGATCACCCCATTCGCCACGTTCTGGTCCGTCACGAACAGAATGCTGCTTTCGCGGCAGCGGGCTGGGCGCGCTCAACCGGGCGCGTTGGAGTCTGCTGCGCCACCTCCGGACCAGGTGCAACCAACCTGGTCACCGGATTGGTGGATTCCATGATGGATTCGATTCCGGTGGTGGCGATCACCGGGCAGGTGCCGACCAAGCTCATCGGCAGCGATGCATTTCAGGAAGCCGACACGTTCGGCATCACGCGATCCTGCACCAAGCACAATTTCCTGGTGAAGACCATCGCCGAGCTTCCGCAGGTGATTCACGAAGCGTTCTATATCGCGTCGAGCGGACGCCCCGGTCCAGTGCTCGTGGATATTCCGAAAGACGTGTTCCAGGCCCAATCGCATTACGCGCCCGTTACGTCGATTCACTTACCCGGATACAAAGTATTCACCGAAGGCCACACGGGACAAATTCGCCGCGCCGCCCAGATGATCTGGGAATCGGAGCGCCCTTACATCTATGCCGGCGGCGGCATCATTGCGGCGAATGCGTCGGAAGAGTTGCGAGAACTCGTCGAGTTGTTGGATGCACCAACCGTCAACACACTGATGGGTCTCGGCGCGCTTCCGGCCGAACATCGCAATTTCGTCTCCATGCCGGGAATGCACGGCAGCTATGCGGCGAACATGGGCATGAGCAACGCCGACCTGTTGATCGCTCTCGGAGTGCGCTTCGACGACCGCGTCACCGGCCGGCTGGCAGCCTTTGCGCCGCATGCCAAAGTGATTCACGTCGATATCGATCCGGCGGAAATTGGCAAGAACCGCGCCGCGGATCTGCCGATTGTGGGGGACGTAAAGCGCGTCCTGCAGAAGTTGAATAAGGTGGTGCATGAACTGGCGCCTACGCATCAGAAGAAGAATGCGGCGGCGCGCGAAGCCTGGTGGGCGCAGATTCGCGACTGGCAGGAGGAGCATCCGCTCACGCCCGAAATTTCCTCAAGCGAAATTAAGCCGCAGCATCTGATGCGCGAGATCGACCGGCTGTGCGGCGGGCACGCCATTGTCGCTTCCGATGTCGGCCAGCACCAGATGTGGGCCGCGCAGTTCATCCGCTTTAACGAGCCGCGCCTTTGGCTCAACTCCGGCGGACTCGGCTCCATGGGCTTCGGACTCCCAGCCGCGATCGGCGCGCAGTTCGCGCGTCCCGACAAGCTGGTCTTTGCCATCTGCGGAGATGGAGGATTCCAGATGTCCATCCCGGAACTGGCTACCATCGTGAATCACGGGCTTCCAATCAAGATCGTCATCATGAATAACGGCTATCTCGGGATGATCCGGCAGTGGCAGGAGCTGTTCTACAACAATCGTCTCTCGCAAGCTGAGCTGACTTCGTTCCCGAATGTCGAAAAGCTGGCCGGAGCCTATGGATTCAAAGGCCGCACGGTGGAGAAGGTGAGCCAGTTGGCGTCCGCGCTCGAAGAAGCGGTGGCGGAAAACGGCCCCTACCTGCTGAATGTGCGCGTGTCGCCTTTCGAGAACGTTTATCCGATGGTCCCGGCGGGCGGCGCGATCAACGAAATGGTGCTGGGGCCGCCGCAACCTGTGGAGGTGTAGCGAGAATCCTTATGTTGCAAATCATCTCACTCCTAGTTGAGAACAAACCCGGCTCGCTGATGCGGATCGCCGGGCTGCTGAGTGCGCGCGGGTACAACATTGAGAGCCTCACCGTCGCGCGAACACTGGATCCGGAACTGTCGCGCGTGAGCATCGTGGTGGATGTGGAACCACAGCTGCGCGCGCAAGTGATCAAGCAGATGAACAAGCTGGTCAATGTTCTGCAAGCATCCGATCTCACCGAAGCGCCGGCGGTTCGCCGCGAAATGGTGCTGTTGCGCGTGAGGCCGACGCTCACCAGCCGGCCGAATATCTTGAAGGAAGCAGAAATTTTCGGCGCGCGCGTGGTGGATTCTTCTACCGAAGGATTCGCGCTCGAAGTCACTGGCGATCCGGAAAAGCTGGATGTCTTCATCGATTTAATGCGCAGCTACGGCGAAATCGAAGTTACACGCTCCGGAACGGTTGCAGTTTCGCTGGACGCGAAGAAACTACGCCTCTCTCCCCCAGTGCCGAGAGAAGCGAACGAAAAACGAGAAACGAGAAACGAGAGCACGATCAATGGCTAAGAGATTCTACGAAGCAGACGGCAATCCTGCCCTTTTGAAGAACAAGACGGTCGCGATCATTGGCTATGGAAGCCAAGGCCACGCGCACTCTTTGAATCTGCGCGACAGCGGCGTAAACGTCGTGGTCGGACTGCACCAGGGCAGCAAGAGCGCGGCGAAAGCCGAAGCCGCCGGGCTGAAGGTTCTGTCCACGGCCGACGCCACTAAGGCAGCGGACGTGATTATGGTCCTGGTTCCGGATCATATCCAAGGCGATTTGTATGCCGCGGAAATCGGCCCGCACCTGACCAAGGGCAAGACGCTGATGTTCGCACACGGATTCAACGTGCATTTCGGACAGATCCAAGCGCCGGCCGATGTGGATGTTTCGATGATTGCGCCCAAAGCGCCGGGCCATCGGGTGCGCGAGCTGTTCACCGAAGGCGTGGGAGTGCCGGCACTGGTCGCGGTGCATCAAAATCCGTCGGGCAAAGCCACCGAGAACGCGTTGGCATACGCACTCGCATTGGGCTGCCTCAAAGCCGGCGTGATTGAGACCACGTTCCGGGAAGAAACGGAGAGCGATCTGTTCGGCGAGCAGTCGGTGCTGTGCGGCGGCGCAAGCGAGCTGGTCCGGGCGGGTTTCGACACGCTGGTTGCGGCCGGTTATGCGCCGGAAATCGCGTATTTCGAATGCCTACACGAATTGAAGCTGATTGTCGATCTTATTTATGAAGGCGGCCTCAGCTACATGCGCTACTCGGTTTCAGATAAGGCGGAGTATGGCGATTATACGCGCGGTCCACGCATCGTGAA
>DATGIH010000120.1:0-5284 GCA_035295865.1 Bryobacteraceae bacterium | reverse complement strand
ATATCGCGGATTTCGCGCGCTGGCTTTTTTTGGTACTAACGACGGAGTCACGGGCGTGGACTCGGAGATCGCACGGACGGAATGGGTGAGCAAATCCGAGCCCCTCGCCAAGGCATCGGAAAGCGCGGGTTGTCCAGGCGGCGCCACTTCACTGCTCACGCGAGCGACCTCGACGTCTTATCCGCCGGGACCTTCCAATCGCGGCAGCGGCCGCGGAACGCCCGCCAAATCAGCTGTCGGGGCCCCGCATGAAGGAGCTGCCGGCCTTGCCGCGATGACGTCGCGCTTAAACGCCGCGCCCGCTCCGCCGCGCCCGCGCGCGAAACCCGCTCGAGAGGCGGAGCCGAATCCCTATGAGCCACATATCCAATCCGTGCTCGCGCTCACGTCGGACGGCAAACTCCATACGCTTTGGGTGTCGAACGGAAACGAACCGAATCCTGGCGTGGATTTCATCCCGGCGAATTCCCGGCCGCTTGGTTTGATTGCCTACAATAACGTCGCCTACGTGGCGACGAGTGGGAACTGCGGGACGGCAGGCAATGGTGTATGGTCTATGGATCTTCGATCCAAGAAGGTGAGCCGCTGGAGCTCCGCGCAGCAAATAGCGGGCACAGCGGGACCTGCCGTCACTCCCGACGGAACACTTTTTATCGGCGCTGGTAAGGACCTGGTGGCATTGTCGCCGCACGAACTGGAAACAATCGGGGTTTATAAATCGAACGATTCCGAATTCAGCTCGAGTCCGGTCGCTTTCGAATTCAGCGGAAAGAATCTTCTGGCGATTGCTCACACCGATGGACGGCTTCAGCTCTTTCAAACGAAGCCTTCCGCCGGGATTAGTCCGCTTTCCGAAAGTGCCGCGTTGTCCAGTTCGGCATCCGCCTCCGGCTCTTTGGCAAGCTGGCGGGACGCGGCCGGAACCCGCTGGGTGCTTGGCGCCTGGCGCGGCTCTTTTTCCGCACCGGCCGGATTTCGAACGAACGGTCCAGTCAGCAACGGCGCAATTGTGGCCTGGAAGGTTGTGGAGAAGAACGGCGGCGCCGAATTCGAGCCGGGGTGGATCTCCGGCGATCTTCCCGGCGCACTACCGCCGATCGTCGTGAATGGAGTGATATTCGCCGCGGCCGGAGAGAGCGCGAAACCGATGTTGTACGCGCTCGACGGACTCTCCGGCAGCGAGTTATGGAATAGTGGCAACACCTTGGAATCGCCCGTTCAGGCCGGAAGCCTCGCGGCCGGAGGAGGTCGCGTTTACGTTTCTACTCACGATGGCACCGAGTATGCCTTTGGCTTCCCGATCGAACATTAAAATGCGCGTCATCATACCAATTGCGTTGTTCTCGTTTGCGATCACTCTACCGGCGCAGAAACTCCCGGACGGACCCGGACGCGTTGAACTCGAGAAGATGTGCAAGCAGTGCCATGAGTTGGCGCGAGCCGTGTCGCTGCGGCAAGATCGCGATGGATGGGACCAAACGATGACCAAGATGGCGGCCTTCGGAATGAAGTCCAATGACCGGGAGTACGCGCTGGTCCGCGACTACCTGGCGAAGCATTACCCAGCCGAGGACATCCCACGGGTCAACGTAAACACGGCGTCTGCGATTGAACTCGAAAGCGGACTCAGTCTGAAGCGATCACAGGCCGCGGCCGTACTGGCGTGGCGGGCCGATCACGGAAATTTCAAATCACTGGATGATTTGAAGAAAGTGCCCTCGATTGATCCGCAGCAGATCGAGGCTCATCGGGACCGCATTACGTTCTAGCCCATATCGGCGACAAAAGCCGCGAGCTTCGGAATCGTTGAAGCGATCTGACACTTTCCAGTGAGGAGAATCAAAATGCCAGCTCGGAATTCACGCCGCCAATTCATCATGAGCGCAGCGGCGATCGCCGCAGTGACCCCGGTAGACGCAGAGTCCGCACCGATTCTGGCGTACGTTGGGACATACAGCTCTCGGGAAGGAGCGGAAGGCGCTGCGGGACGTGGCAAGGGCATCTATCTGCTCGAAATGAACCCGGCCACCGGTGTACTTGTCGAGCGAGCGGTCTTTGAAAATGGGTCGAACCCATCGTGTCTGGCAATCAACCGTGCAGGCACTCGTCTGTATTCGGCGAACGAAACTCAGTCGTACGAGGGTGCGAACAGCGGTTCGGTAAGCGCCTACGAGATCGAACATCCCAGCGGGCGGCTGAAGTTGATCAACACAGTCTCTTCGGAAGGGGCAGGTCCGTGCTACCTGAGCCTGCATCAATCCGGCAAATGGGCGTTCATCGCGAATTATCACGGCGGGACATCGGCTGTGCTGCCGATCGGCGCGAACGGCGCACTCGGCGCGGCGAGCGATGTCAAACATCATGAGGGCACGCTCGGCCCAACCCAACCCACCAGCGCTCCCCGAGGCAGCTTTGCTTGGAGCGGCCACGATCGCACGCACTCGCATATGATATTGCCCGATCCGTCGGGACGCTTCGTATTAGCCGCCGATTTGGGACTCGACCGTATTCTGATCTGGAAATTCGATGCGGAAGCGGGGAAACTGATCCCGAACGATCCGCCCTCGGTTTCCGTTGCACCCGGTGATGGGCCAAGGCATTTCGCTTTTCATCCGAACGGACGCGTGCTCTACTCGCTGCAAGAGGAAGGATCTACGCTCGTGACCTTCGATTACGATGGCGCCACGGGAAAATTGACCGCAAAGCAGACGATCTCTTCGCTGCCGGCAAACTTTGCAGGGACCAACTTTACATCCGAGGTCGCGGTTTCTCCGGATGGGCGATTCGTCTATGCGGCCAACCGGCTTCACGACACGATCGCATGGTTTTCTATCGCCGGGGACGGCAAACTGCAATTTGTTGGAGAGCAATCGACGGGCGGCGATTATCCGCGTTCCTTCACTTTCGATCCTTCGTGGCGGTTCGTGTACTCGTGCAATCAGCGCGCGGACGCGATTGTTTCATTCAAGGTGAATCGCAAGACGGGCGCGCTCACTCCTACCGGGCAGTACACGCCGATCGGAACACCGTCACATTTAGTGTTCCTACCGTAGCTCAGTCAACTCCTCACGCACTTTGGGGATCACCTGTCCGTATTCAGCCGGCGACGCTTTCTTGAGGAATGCCTCGAAGCAACTCCGCGCGCGGGCGCGGTCGCCGGCCATCTTGTAGATCAAGCCGAGATTCAACTGCGCTTCCACCAGATCGGCGTCGAGAGCGACGGCTTTTTCGAAATAGCCTCGTGCGGCCGCGGCATCCTGCCGCTGGATGGAGATCACGCCAAGGCCGTTGTATGCGGCGGCGTATTCCGGGTCCGTCGTCATAATCCATTTGTAGACGCGCTCGGCGTCGTCCAGCCGGCCTTTTTCGAGGTACGCCGTCGCCAGATTGGCTTGGCTCTCCAGATCCGATGGATTGAGTTGCGCGGCTTTCTCGTACTCGAGAATCGCTTCGTCTTTGTGGCCGCTGCGGACAAGAAGATCGGCGATGCGCGAGTGAAGGCGGCTGTGCTCGATGCCGTTCTTGAGCGCGGTACTATACAGCTCCATCGCCGCCGGATATTGGCCCAGCTTCTCCAGTTTCGCGCCGAGCTGATAGTAGATGTTCGGATCGGTCGGGTCTTGCGTGAGCGCCTGGCGCAATAGATCGATGCGGCGCGAGTCTGGAAGATGCGATTGCGGATCTTGCGCCTGTTCCAGCAGCTTCAGCACTTCCACGCGATCTTTCGGATCGACTCCTTGGCCGGTGAGATGGAAAGCGCGGCCGGGTCCCCCGAGATAGCCGAGCGATTTCAATTGGTCCATGGTGCGCTGGTCGACGGTAGCGGTTTCGACCTTTTCGGCGCCGTCCGTTCCGATGATGGCCTTCAAGTGGGCTTCGAATTTTTGAACTTCCGCGCTGTTGCTCGCGATCACGTTCTTTGTTTCTCCCGCGTCGACCGAAAGATCGTACAGTTCGGGCTTCGGCGCGCGGATGTATTTCCAGCGATTGGTGCGGATGGCGCGCAGCTCGGTCCAACCCATGTTGATTTTCGGGTAAAGCGTTTCCGCGTAGGATATGGCGGTATCGGCGTCCTTGGATTGGAACAGCGGCGTGAGGCTGACGCCCTGAACAGACGCGGGCGCTTTACCGCCCATCAAATCGAGGATGGTCGGAACAAAGTCGATAGTTCGCGCTTGTTGTTTGACGCGCAAGCCGGAGGGAACGCCGGGTCCGGAAAGCGTAAAGGCGATGCGCAGAGTGGAGTCGTAGAGAAACACTCCGTGCGTGTATTCGCCGTGCTCGCCCAGGCTCTCGCCGTGATCGGACAGGACGGCGATCAGGGTGTTCCCGGGCGATTTTTTGCGAACGGCGGCGAACAAGCGCGCGAGTTCATGATCGGCGTAAGCAATTTCGCCATCATATGGGCGGTCCTTGTATTTTTCTTTGAATGGAGCGGGCGGCGTATAGGGTGCGTGAGGATCGTAGACATGGACCCAGAGGAAAAACGGCTTGCCGGATTGCGTATCGAGCCACTGTACGGCGTGGTCGACGGTGTCGCCGGCGCGGCGCTCGGCGTCTTCCAGGAATTCGTGGCCTTTTCCGGGCTTGGGTAGCTGATCGTCATAGACACGAAAACCCTGATTCAATCCGAACAGCTTTTTGAGAACGGCGGAACTGATGAATGCGGCGGTGTCCCAGCCCTGTTCTTGCAAAGTCGCGGCGAGGGTTTTGGATGACGATTGCAAAATGAATCCGCCGGTATCGCGGACGTGGTGCGTGGGAGGGTTGAGTCCGGTGAAGATGCTGGCGTGCGATGGCGTGGTGAGCGGGGTTTGGGTGACGGCATTTTCGAAGAGAACGCCATCGTGGGCGACGCTGTCGATGGCCGGAGTTTCGATTTGGGAATCGCCGTAGCAGTGCAAGTGATCTGGACGCAGGGTGTCCACCGTGACGACGACGAGATTCAGCGGGCGCAGCGCTGCTTGCGTAGTTGCGGCGTTCTTCGTAGCGGACTTGCCGCACGATAGGAGTAGCAGTGCGGATAGAGCCAGCAAAAATCGAACGGACGGCATCGGTGGGAGGTCGAGAGTCTCCATCAGGATATCAGCCGAGAAGCGTTGTAGAATTCTCACCATGCGCCGGTTCGCAATCGCGGCTTTCCTTCTTGTCGCCGCTTGGGTCGCGGCCCATGGCGAGAAAAATGAATTGGAGGAAGGCGTCGAGCGGTTTCAGAAGAGTGATTTTACTGGCGCCGTGCGGGCGTTTTTGAAATTTTCGGAACAACATCCTTCCGATACCAAGG
>DATGIH010000119.1:0-9852 GCA_035295865.1 Bryobacteraceae bacterium | reverse complement strand
CAGAACCCCCATATCGCGCGTGGCCACGACATGTTCGCGCGCGCGCTTGGCAAGCTCCGCGGCCTTTGCGGCATCGCCGAACAGATCGAGAATCTTCTGCGCGAATTCTTCCGGCGAATCCGCTAGTGCACAGATTTCGCCGTCGCGCTCGGCCAAGCCCTCAGCGCCGATTCTGGTGGAGACCACCGGAATACCGGCCGCGAACGCTTCCAGAAGTTTTACTCGCATGCCGGAGCCGGTCAATATGGGACACACAAATATGGAATAACGGGAAAGCGGTTCGCGAACGTCGTCGACGAAGCCGCGCAGCTCCAGCCGGTCGCCGAAATCGGGGAGCGAATGCCGCGGTGGTGGATCGGCGCCGACGATGATCAGTCGCGCGTCCGGCGATTGCTGCAAAACGAGCGGCAGCGCTTTGCGGGCGAACCAATCGAGCGCTTCGAGGTTCGGTGGATGGCGGAAGCTGCCAAGAAAAAGCATCGTACGCGGCTCGCGGCCGGTGGAATGGAATTGGTAGCGGGCCGTGGCAATACCGGCGCGATTGTCGTCGAGCTTGCCGCGCAGATCCGGCAGGAACGAGAGAAGATAATTCCCGTTCTCGGGACTGCAAACTTGCACCCGATCGAATTTCGGCAGAATATTCAGTTCGAAGCGAAGCGCCCGCAGGTACTCGAAGCCGGCTTTCGTTTTTCGCAGCAAACTGTGGGTTCCGGCGAGACCGCGGCCGATGGATTGAAAGTAGACATCGTGCTCGAACAGCATGCAAGCGAGGCGACGGAAATCGAAATGGTATTGGCCAAGCGAGGTGTATTCGAGTTGCACGACATCGATGGCGCGCGTGTAGATTTGGCGATGGAGAAGCCATTCGAGATCCGCATTGGCGAACTCGCGGACTGCATAAGGAATGGACGATCCGAACTCTTTCGGCCTGCCTTCCAGCCGAACCATATACTCGGCGGATGCGGCCTGCTGTTCCAGCTCGGCATGATCCCACTGCTCCCAATCGTGATCGAGCATGATCACCAGATGCAGCGAGCAGAGAGGAATCAGTTCGCGAGCGGTTTGATACATGAAGACGCCTCCCCCGTGAACGGGAGGGCAGATCGGGTACGGCGAGACGAACAGAACGCTCAACTTTTCCGGTTGGGGATCGGGCGTGGCGAAGCGGTCGCGGAAGTATCCGCCCAGCGGGCGGCGGAACGCTTCGGTGTCGTTGATCGTGGCAAGCGTTTTGGCGCGGCTGCGAGAGCGAAGCGCGCCGGGCAACTGGAGAAACGCTTTCCACAAGCCCCAAAGATTGGCGCGCTCCGGTGAATCGCCGAAAAATACGCTCAGCACAGCGCCGGCAAACGTGAAGAAAAAGTGCGACCACAAGCGCGGCCACTCGTGAATGTTTTTCCAGCAGAACAAAATAAAGTTCTTGGTGAGAACCAGGTCGATCTGCGATTTAGAGAATTTCTTTCCGATGGTCCCGCGATGTTCGTGAAATACCACGCTGCGCGGTTGATAGAGCACTTTCCAGCCCCGCTTCCAGGCCAGGTAACCGAGGTCGGTGTCTTCGAGATAAAAGGGCCTGAGCAGTTCGTCGAATCCGCCGAGCTCTAAAAACTTCCTGCGATCGAACGCGCAGGATCCGCCGCCGCCGTAGAAGCACGGATAGAGATCCTGGATGGCCTTGTCGTCGCGATGGCGCACGCGAAGGCCGCCGTTTTCCCACCAGCCCTGGGTGAGCCCGGTTTCTTCGCGCAGTTTTTCAGGATCGCTGAAAAAGATTTGGCACGAGACGGCGAAGACTCTTTCATCAGAGAATCCCGCGAGCAGCGGAGCTAGAAAATCGGGTTGCACGCGCATGTCGCTATTGAGCAATACGACGATGTCGTTTTTGGCCGCGCGAAATCCGGCGTTCGATCCGCCCCCAAATCCGAGATTATGCTCGAGCGCGAGCACGCGGATCGACGGAAAACGTTCCCGCATCATTTCTACACTGGCGTCGGAAGATCCGTTGTCGACCACGACCATTTCGTTGTCCGGATTTCCGGCGAGCGCTTCGACTACGGAAGGAAGATAGCGTTCCAGCAGGTCACGGCCATTCCAGTTCGGGATCACGACCGATGCCGCGTGATTCGCGCAGCGCTGATCGGCTGGCAGTGGTTTTGGTTTCCGGAGAGACCCCAGGAAGTCTGAAATTGCGAACGCAATCACGATGACCAGCATCACGAACGGCGAGATCACCAAGAGCGGAAGAAATTTGATCAGCCGCCAGAGAATGGTGAGGAAGATTCTCACAAACTCGGGCCGAGCCTGAACTTTCGACCGAGCTTGATCCAACGCGATTGGCGAATCAGATCGAGTTGAGCGGCCAATTCACCGCGAAGCTTTTCTGTGCGCTGGGCCCACAGCGTTCGCTCTTCCACCGTACTCTCGGCGGCTTGTAGAAGCTCCAGGCAACGCACTAACTCCTGGGATTTTTCTTCGAGCTTCGCATCGGTCGCGATGGCCCATTCGGTTTTGACTTCGTTGTCCGCCTGAAGCTGGTTCAGCCGCGCGTCATATTCGCTCGCGAGCGCGGCCGCTTGTTTGCGTTCGTTGAGGAGCACTTGACCCAGCGACTCGAGTTCTTCGCTCAACCCTTGCGCCCAACGGTTGCGCTCCATCAGCTCGTCAGTTTGGTTGCGGTATAAATCAAGCAGGGTATTTCGCTCGTTCTGCATTTCGGCGAGCCACTTTTTGGTGCGGATGAGTTGTTGCTCCAAAAGCTGGACATGCTGCTCGCGCTCGCGGAGCAGATTGGCGGCCTTGGGAACGTAGACAAACGATTCTGGATCGGGCAATCGGCCAAAGGAACATAGTCCGATCAGAAAATTGGCTTGTGCCGCCGAACCTCCACCGCCGTCGATTCGCACGCCGGCCGGCCAAAACGTGCGCGGCGGATGAAACGCGAAGGACTCCACGCGATTTTCGAGCAGCAGTCGTACGTTCGAAAAGACGCTGCTCAGCTCGGCGACGAATTCATCGGCTTCGAATTCATGCTCGTGAAATGGATTGGGTCCGGTCTTGGCGCGCGATTCCGCATAGTAGCTTTTGTTGGGCGAAGAGACTATGAAAAGACCTTGCGGCGTGACGATTCGCGCGCACTCTTTTAAGAAGCCGCGATAATCCTGGAGATGCTCGATTACTTCGAAGGCGACGACGAGTTCAAAACTGTTGGGGCGAAACGGAGTCGCAATAACGGATGCGGCGGCGAAGTGCAGATTGTGCAACGGATAGGTTGCACGTGCGTATTCCACGGCATCCGGCGCGATATCGAACCCGGTTACTTGTAGCGCTGTTTGCGCCAGTTCAGCGGAGCCATAACCGGCGCCGCATCCTGCGTCGAGCACGCGTTTTCCTTCGGCAAAACGGCTTGCGAACGCGTAGCGAGCGACATGTTCGCTCCATAGATCGTCATTCACCTGTCCGGGAATGACGCGCTCTCCGGTGAACTCAACCAACGTTCGGCTCCGCGTGCGTGAGGACAGGAACCGGGCTGGATTTGGCCAGGCAGCGGTTCAGCTCGACGCGGCAAGGCAGGTGCAAATGACCGTAGATTTCACCATCTGCGGGGCTCATCTGCAGCACGATCGCATTGTCGATCCAATCGCACGTTGTGTAAGAGCGGAGCGTACCGTCAGCGACGGCAGGCGAGAAGGAAAAGGATGATGGATAAAGCTCCGGAATTTGCAGATGGAAATCGACCGTGTGAATATCGCCCGCAGCCATTGGCGGGAGCTCGAAACCCTCGCGCGCCGTGTTGGTGCCGGCGAAATCGAGACCCATCTGGTTTCGCATGATAAATCCGACGATGGGCAGCGTGATGTCTTCGTTCGCGCGGACGCTGATTCGTACCACGATAGCGGAGGTCGGTTCCAGCAGGTGGATGGAGTGTCCGGCTAGATCGAGGATAGCGATTCCCAGGATCTCGGCGCGACTGTCGCCGAAGCGGTGATCGATGTTTGGAATAGTATCGACGATTTCCGGCGCCTTCACTGGAGCATGCCCAACGCGCTGCGCTTGCCGATGCGCGGAAGTGAGATAGGCGCTGTCCTTTTCAAACATCTCGGCGAGATATTTAGTGACGACGTGCTCGGTGCCGCCGAGTTCGCGCATGTGGCCGCGGTCCATCCAAAGGGCGCGATCGCCGATGGATTTCACTTCCGCGACGGCGTGCGTGACGAAGAGAATGGTGACGCCCTTTTCGCGCAGCTCATTTACTTTGCGCATACAGCGCTGGTGGAAATAGATGTCGCCAACGGCGAGCGCTTCGTCGACGAGAAGAATTTCCGGATCGACGTGGATTGCGACCGAAAATGCCAGACGAACAGCCATGCCACTTGAATAGGTTTTGACGGGTTGATCGATGAAGTCGCCGATTTCGGCGAATGCCTCGATCTCGCCGAACTTGGCGTCGATTTCTCTGCGAGAGAGTCCAAGGATGGCAGCGTTGACGTAGACGTTGTCGCGCCCGCTAAATTCCGGATTGAATCCGGAGCCGAGTTCGAGCAGCGCGGCCACGCGGCCTTGGACTTTGACATCGCCAGTGGTCGGATGAAGAATTCCGGCGACCATTTGCAGCAACGTGCTTTTACCCGATCCGTTCTCGCCGATGATGCAGAACGTCTCGCCGGGATAGATTTGGAAGCTGATATTGCGGACCGCCCAGAAATCGCGATGGAAGGAGATGCGATTGAAGCAGGCCAGTTCTTTGAGACGGGCACTGGGTGATGGATAGATGGGATAACTCTTGGAGACGTCCCGAAACTCTACAACGGGGGATGGCACTTACTCGAATCTACTGGAGGGGGAAGGGTGTGTCAATTCTCGCAGAAGGTTGGTGCAGGGCGACCGCCGACTCCTGCCTGCTTCCCTCAGCTTTTGAGATTGCGGTGAAACCGCCGCGAGCCGGTGAGGCTGTTAACTCTCACCCTGCTATGATCTGCTTCGGGAAAAGCAAGTCGAGGAAGCTGGTAGTCGCCCCGAAAGAAAATTCGATGTCGATAAAAGCCTCCTGCGTTACATCTACCCGGGCTTGAGGAGTTCGGCTCTCCAAACCCAATATTAAGATAATCTAATGGAGCAATTTTGTCAAGTATTTTAATGACTTAGGGCCTTAAATTTGACATCCCGGCTAGGCTCCACATACCCTGGAAGGAGTGGTAGCTGGCCGGTGTAGCTCAGGTGGTTAGAGCGGCGGTCTCATAATCCGCAGGTCGCAGGTTCGAGTCCTGCCGCCGGCACCATTCATTCCTTCTTGGATGCGAGGATAATCTCGTAGACTCGCTGCAAGTCTTCCTGGGAATAATATTCGATTTCGATTCGTCCCTGCTGCTCCGTCTTTTCCACGATGCGAACTCGGGTGCCGAGCGCGCTCTCCAGCTCTCCGATTGCCGCTTTGATATTTGGATCCTGGAGAGGTTTCTCGCTAGGTTCTCGAGGTTCGCTGACTTTTTTGACCAGCCTTTCGACTTGGCGGACCGAGAATCCCTGAGCGGCCGACTTCTCGGCTAATTGGCGCTGCAGCTCTGGCGTTGGGAGGCCGAGGATCGCACGGGCGTGTCCCATTGAAAGGCGCCGCTCGGCAACCAGGAGCTGAACATCCGCCGGGAGACGCAGCAGCCGGATCATATTCGTAATGGTGGTACGGTCCTTGCCGGTGCGCGTGGCGATTTCTTCATGACTGAGGTGCATTTCGCGAACCAGGCGCTCCAGGGCTTGGGCGGTTTCAATCGGATTGAGATCCTCGCGCTGGATGTTCTCGACAAGAGCGATTTCGAGGAGCCGGTCGTCAGTGTAATCCTGGACGACGGCGGGAACTTCTGTGAGTCCGGCGAGTTTGGCGGCTCGCAGACGGCGCTCGCCGGCGATGAGCTCGAAGTGGCTGTCCTTGCGGCGGACAATGAGCGGCTGAATGATCCCGTTTGTTTGTATTGAGTTTGCGAGTTCCTGCAAACGGCCGGGGTCAAACGTGACGCGCGGCTGCAGCGGATTTGGTTCGATTTGCAAAATGGGTAGGAAGGCGATGCGGACGCCCGGTGTCGCTTCGGGGGCCGGTTGGGTCGACGCAGCTTCAGTGAGTACTTTGGTGGGAAGAAGGGCTGAGAGTCCTCTACCCAGCGCTTTGCGTTGCTTGTCCGGCGCTTTGTTCATGAGCCAGGATCTCCTTTGCCAGTTGGATATAGCATTCTGCTCCTCGGGACCGGACATCGTAGGCAATAATTGGCTTGCCGAAGCTGGGAGCCTCGGCCAGTCGAACGCTGCGCGGGATGACGGTCTCGAACACCTGGTTCTCGAAGAATTGACGAAGGTCCTGTTCGACTTGGCGGGTAAGATTGGTTCGGTCGTCGTACATGGTAAGCAGAACGCCTTCTACCTTGATTTGGGAGCCAAAGGAGTCACGTACGCGCTGCAGCGTATCGAGAAGCTGCGAAACGCCCTCGAGTGCAAAGAACTCGCACTGCATCGGGATCAAGATTGAATCGGCGGCGACCATTGCGTTCAATGTCAAGAGGTCGAGAGCCGGCGGGCAATCAATGAGGATGAAATGGTAACGGTCTCGAATCGGCTGCAGGCGGTCGCGGAGCCTGGATTCGCGGCTTTGAACATCGATTAGCTCCAGATTGGCGGCGACTAGGTTTTTGTCGGAAGAAATGATATCCAGGCCTTCGAATTCTGTGTGGACTATAGCGTCGTTTATATCCTCGTCGCCGAGGAGTGCTTGATAAAACGTTGTTTTCCCGTCGGATTTGGAGATTCCGAGGCCGGTGGTGGCGTTTCCCTGCGGGTCAGAGTCAATAACTAAGACCCGGAGGTCATTGGCTGCCAATGACGCGCCAAGGTTGATAGCTGTCGTTGTTTTGCCAACGCCGCCCTTTTGGTTGGCGATTGCGATAATTTTTCCCAAGATGCCCCAAGAACGTTTCACATGGAACATGTTCCACGTGAAACCTCATGCTCTGCCTTTCCCGTAAACGCAGATTCTGCGATCTCCCCAAGGTAACCGAATCGGTTCCGACCACGCAATGTGTTTTACAGCTTGAATCGCAAGAAAGTCCTGTTCACTGAGCATCAGCCCGACGTTCGATGCCAACCGAGGCGCTAACTGGATCACTTCCGAAGGATTCACCGCCCTGGATACAATCCAGTCAAATGTTGTAGTGACATCTTCCGCCCTTTTTGCAAATACCGAGGAGTTTCGTAACCCTCGGGTCGATTCGCGGAGGAAGACGGCCTTTCGCTGGTGCGATTCGATTAAAGTCACCCTGGAGTCCGATTTCAGAACCGCAATAGGAAACCCAGGAAATCCAGCACCGCTACCGATATCGGCAATTGAACCTGTGTCGACCGGCAGATGAACCGCGAAGAAGAGAGATTCACAGTAGTGCCGGATTACCATTTGAGGACCCGGCTCAACCGTAGTCAAGTTGATTTTCTTATTCCAACGTTCAAGCAGTGAGTAGTGCTCGTACAACTGACCAACCTGAACTTCCGTTAGAACAATAACAGAGGAAAGCGCTGTTTCAAGCGTTTCCAGGAACCAGACAGGAACAGGCATTGCCTCAGGGGCGTGCGCTTAGACTGAGATACACATCCAAAACCGCGATCGCGGCAGGCGTGACTCCCGGAATCCGGCCCGCCTGACCTAGCGTTTCAGGACGAACCCGCGTCAGCTTCTGCTTTACCTCCCCCGAAAGCCCCGGGATGTCGGAGAAGTCGAATGATTCAGGGATTCTGCGGCCTTCCGAATCCCGCAAACGCTCGATTTGACGTTCCTGCTGGGCTATGTAACCTGCGTACTTCGCTTCGGTCTCGATTGTGGTCAGCAAACCGTGAACCGGCTCAGCACCCAGAGATCGCCGAATCTGATCGGCCAGCGCCGCGATGCGAGCTTCCGGGCGGCGCAGCCACTGGAGCAACGTTGGATGCTCGTCTGATGAATCGCAGGCAATACGATTGGTTTCCAAGAGCTTCCGAACCCGCTGCTTCTGCACCTGTTTCTTTAGATAGAGATCCCATCGCTCGTCGCTTACCAGGCCAGCTTTCCGGCCAACCGGAGTCAACCGTTCGTCCGCATTATCGATTCGAAGATGGAGCCGAAACTCCGCGCGCGAGGTAAACATCCGGTATGGCTCTTCCGCGCCTTTATTGACTAGGTCGTCAATCAGAATTCCGGTATAGCCCTCGGTGCGGTTTATCACCACCGCTTCGCGGCCAGCCAGTTTCTGCGACGCATTGATTCCCGCAATTAGCCCCTGACAGCCCGCTTCCTCGTATCCTGAGGTTCCGTTGATTTGCCCGGCAAGAAAAAGGCCTGGAATCGATTTAACTTCTAGAGTGTGGTTCAGCTCCCGGGGGTCAATGGCGTCGTATTCAATTGCATAGCCCGGCCGGATCATCTCGGCATCTTCCAGACCGGGAATCGATGCAACCATGGCCGTCTGGACGTCGATGGGCATGCTCGTGGACATGCCATTTACATACACTTCGTACGTATCCAGGCCTTCCGGTTCGAGAAAGATCTGATGGCGAAGCTTATCGGGGAATTTGACGACTTTGTCCTCGATCGAAGGACAATAGCGAGGTCCGACGCCTTCGATCTGTCCACTATAAAGCGGAGAACGGACGATGCTATCTCGCAGAATCTGAAGGGTCTTTTCTGAAGTGTAAGATATATAACATGATACCTGCTCCCGCTCTATCTTATTGGTAAGGAACGAGAAAGGCGTGGGTACGGCATCGCCTTTCTGCTCTTCGAAGCGACTCCAATTGATGGTTCGGCCGTCCAGGCGTGGAGGAGTGCCGGTTTTGAGCCGCGTCCAGGCGAGACCGAGGCACCGGAGCTGGTCGCCCAGGAGGTTCGAGGGGGCTTCTCCGTTCCGGCCGCAACTATACTTGCTTTCGCCGACGTGGGCCAGACCGTTGAGGAATGTTCCCGTGGTGATGAGTACGGCGTCACTCGAAATCATTCGACCGTCACGCAGAAGGACACCGGTGACGCGGCGCGGAGCGTCAGCTAGAACAAGCTCGGCGACCTCCGCCTGGAGAATTCGGAGATTGGGCTCGGACTCCAGCACATCGCGCATCTTCAGGCGATATTGCTTTTTGTCGCACTGGGCTCGCGGAGACCAGACGGCCGGCCCCCGGCTGGTATTCAACAAGCGGAACTGGATTCCGACGGCGTCGGTGATTTCGCCCATCACGCCGCCGAGCGCGTCAATTTCGCGCACCAAATGGCCTTTCGCGATGCCGCCGATGGCCGGATTGCACGACATCTGCGCAATGAGATCAAGATTCATGGTGATCATCGCGGTGCGCAGGCCCATCCGAGCGCAGGCGCGCGCAGCTTCGCACCCGGCGTGTCCGGCGCCCACTACGATCACGTCGTACTTTGAGGATTTCATCGATTCAAAAACTTTGGCGTCGCCGGCTCGAGTGCGTGCGCTACGTCTCTAGTGTGGCATAGTGTGTTAGCGATGAAGATTCTCGTGATCGGTTCGGGCGGGCGCGAACATGCACTGTGTTGGAAGTTGGCGCAAAGCTCGAGGACGTCGGCACTCTATGCTGCGCCGGGGAATCCGGGAATTGCGCACGTCGCGAAGTGTCTCGCAACATCCGATTATTTGGAAGCGGCGGAATCCGTTGACGCCGATTTGACTGTGGTTGGTCCAGAAGCGCCGCTTGCGGCTGGAATCGTGGATCGATTTCGCGAGAAGGGCAGACGCATTGTGGGTCCGACGGCTGCCGCGGCGCGATTGGAAGCGAGCAAGGCATTCGCCAAGGAGTTCATGATGCGCGCGGGAATCCCGACTGCGCGTTTAA
>DATGIH010000118.1:0-25011 GCA_035295865.1 Bryobacteraceae bacterium | reverse complement strand
TGGAGAAAAGCGTGTTGATGGTGTTCTGAACCTGCGTCAGATCCTGCTGAACCAGCGCCGGCACCGCTTTATTCAGAAACGCCGCGATCTTGGATTCCAACCAGGTATCGATATGCTGCAGATCGGGAATATTTTTCAAGTTGAGCTTCTGCGCGGCGAAATCGATCAACGTCTGCAGGTCTCCGCCGTTCAGCAGGTTCAGCGTCGTCGTTGCGGCCGTGCCGATCGAATGAAGGACCGAGCTGTCCGCCAGCGCGGCGAGCGGCGACGCTACCGCGGAATCCTGCAGGAATGAACTCAGCCATTGTCCAAATGGCGTCTGGAAGAATGCGACCCTCTGAAGCTCGCCGCGACGATGCCACCGATTTTCGTCGGATCCGCAGCCACTTGTTGGATATCGCCCAGGATGGTCTTGAACTGCGCCAAGTCAGCGGCTGCCGCCTTCGGCAAGAGCGATAACAACTGATCGGTGGTGCGCTGGCCAAGCGAATCCAGCTGCGAGATGTAGTTCTTCACCACATCCACGCCCGCGTTAAATTCCGCCACGGCGTCCGCGGCTCCCGGAATCTTCGTTTGCCCCAAAGCAATCAGGTAATTGGCGGCCTGATCGGTCAGATTTCCTCCAGCGGCGACCTTTTGCACTAGCTTGAGGTCGTTAATCAGCTGCGTTGCGTGGACTCCGAAAATCGCTTTGATGAGATCGGTAACATCCGTGCTCTGCTGCAGCGAAGCCGGCAAGATGCCTTGCACTCCGGCGCTGGCATTGAGCGCAAAGTCCCAACCCAGCTTCTTTAGCTTGTATGCCGCAAGCCGCAGTTTGTTCGAGCTGTCCTGGCGCGAGAGGACCAGCGCATAGCTTCCGTTTGCGCTGAAGCCGAGCGAGGCGCTGGCCGCCAACGAAATCTTCATGCCGATTTCGCCAGTGAGGCTGCCGCCGAGCTGTTTAATCCAGGTGTAGTCGTAGCCGGCTTGCACGCCAACATTCGTCTTTAGCGACCCGTTGAGTTCCGTGAGGATCCAGGTGCCCGCTGGAAGCTGCTGTGCGGTGGAGATTTGACGAGGCAGCCGCCAAGCCGAAAACGTTTGTTCTAAAACGCCGAACGCGCCGGTTGCGCCGGGAAACCGGTGGACGACATCCCAATCGCCCTGAAGCGATCCGGTGGCGCCGAAGTTGAGCGAACCCACGCCGCCGAACGCGACGGCGCCCTTCACGGACGCTCCCATGTCGTATGCCAATTGCAGTACCGCGAAACGATCGGTGGGCGCCGTGCCGGTAGTCAGATCGATCGCCGACGCGATGTTCGAATCGGCGTTCAGAGTTTTTGCAACGGTTTGCGGATCGGAAAGGATGCTGATGCCATAATTCGCGCTTGCGTTCAATGAAAAGGAAACATTTTTCGATGCATCGCCCAGTTTGATCGGATTGCCCGTCGAGGCGGACACGGACAGGCTGCCGGCCGTGATATCTCCTGCGGGAAATGGTGCATCGGTGGCGATTGCGTTCAGAATGGCGGGATTGGGAGACGACGCTCCGAGAGTAACGCTTACTCCATCCGCTGTAAATTCCTTGGGTATCGAGAAATTGGTAGGCATGGACATTTACCTCTTTTGACTCAATTGAAATAATTTGCGGAAACGGACACGATCAGCTTACACGATCTGGCGCTTATTTCCGCAGCTATTTTTCTGGGGTTCGGGCCGTTCCGTGCATCGTATTGCACAGGTGGCTGTTACTAGAGAAGATGGTGAGCCGGGCGGGGATCGAACCCGAAAGGCACAATGATAGAGTGTAAGTTACTGAATCAACAATGCGCGAGAATCGCTAAAATCGATGCTTCCGCCGAACTAAGGTACACGGCGCCAAGAATTCTTTCATCCAGTCCGCTGCCCATCGATTTCGCATGCGCCGGGGATCTGGGAGCTTTCAGTGTCAGCGTTGCAAGGCGCTCCGGTCCCGAGTTGTGGTGTCACCGGACCAGAACGGGTTCCAACAAAATTTACCACCACGCTCGGATTGGCGGGTTGGTCGACAAGTTACCGCGGGCGCACCATCGGTTTGCAAACTCCTGCGGTGCCTCGGACGTCTAGCCGAAGAACGATTCACTGTCGCATCGGGCTAACTTGGCCGTGAGGGTGGGATTCGAACCCGCCACCGTTTCACCGAATCTGCAACTTGCAGGACGCCACACATGCCGTCGCCACTAGGACTACTTGTCTGGCCGTGCCTGACGTGCTGTTCTCGGACGAGCAGTTCTCTGGTTGTATTGTCGCGCGGCAGTGACGAACTTCAGTTTCCGCGGACACCCAGCTTCCGAAGAATGGTCATCATCGGACACCAGTTCGTAAAAGCGGATTGAAACAAATTGAGCCCAACGAACGCTGTGAACAGATACCAGTAAGCGCTCACCCAACATCCAAGCGCGAGCGTCAACAGAACGAACGCGCCGGCGATCATTCGCAGGTAACGATCTACAGTCATGCAAGTTTCCTCCTTCTCCTGTTCGCCAAATAGAACAACACTGGCACCGTCATACGCGAGAGCAGCAGCGAGGCGATTTCACCGGCCATCAGCGCAATCGCCAGACCCTGGAAAATGGGATCGAACAAGATCACGGACGAACCGACTACCACGGCGGCGGCAGTGAGCATCATCGGTCGGAAGCGAACGGCGCCGGCATCGATCACCGCGGCGTCGAGCGGCATGCCCTCGGCCAAGCGCAGTTCGATGAAGTCCACCAGGATGATGGAGTTCCGCACCACGATGCCGGCGCCGGCGATGAATCCGATCATGGAGGTGGCCGTGAAAAACGCATGCAGAACGCCGTGTGCGGGCAGAATGCCAACCAGAGAGAACGGAATGGCGGCCATTATCATGAGCGGCGTCAGGAACGACTGGAACCAGCCGACTACCAGTCCATAGATCAGAATCAGCACCGCGGCGAAGGCGATACCGAGATCGCGAAACACCTCATAAGTGATGTGCCACTCGCCGTCCCACTTCATCGAGTAGCGCCCGGGGTCCGAGGGAAGCGCTGCCATATGCTGCTCGATCTGATAGCCTTCTGGAATTTTGATCTTGTCGATTTCCGGCCCGAGTTTGAGAACCGCGTAGACTGGACTCTCGATCTCTCCGGCAATGTCGGCGGTCACGTACGTCACCGGCATCAGGTTTTTGTGATAGATGCTCTTGTCTTCGATCGACTTCTCGACGTGCACCAGTTCTCCGAGCGCGATCTGCAGCCCGTTGTGACCCGCCACTTTGAGGCTCTGGATACGATCTATGTCCGAACGCGTCGCCCGGTCCAGCCGCACGGTGAGCGAAACATCCTCCTTTTCCGCGGCCTGATGCAACAGACCGGCCTGGTAGCCGGCAGATGCCACTTGCAGCGCGCGAGCGATGTCTTCCTTGGAGATTCCGTTGATAGCGGCCTTTTCCTGATCGACACACAAGCTGTACTTTGGTTGATCGTCTTCGACGTACCAATCGACGTCCACGACACCCTTGGTCTGCTTGAAAAGATCTCTGATTTGCCGGGCCAGTGAGATCCTTCTATTCATATTCGGGCCGTAAACCTCCGCGACCAACGTTTCGAGCACGGGAGGCCCGGGCGGTACTTCCGCCACCTTGATCCGAGCGCCGTAACGCTCCGCAATATGTAGAATGCGATTGCGCACCTGTTTGGCGATCTCGTGGCTTTGCAGATCCCGCGCGCCTTTCGAAAGCAGATTCACTTGGATATCCGCCACATTCGGCCCGCGCCGAAGGTAGTAATGGCGAACCAATCCGTTGAAGTTATAGGGCGACGCTGTTCCAACATAAGTCTGGACGTTCACCACTTCGCGCTGCTTCTGTGTTTCCTCGGCCAGCAGTTGAGTTACGCGCGCCGTCTGTTCGAGCGTTGTGTCTGTAGGCATATCGACGATCACCTGGAACTCGCTCTTGTTGTCGAACGGGAGCATCTTGACTTTGACAAAACCGAAGTAGAAGAGAGAAACGGAGGCCAAGAGCAAGAACGCCACGCCGACGACGAAGCTCCATCGCAGGGCGGCGCGATGCAGCAGGCCCCCCATGAAGCGCCGGTACAGGCGCGTCAAGAAATCCTCTCGTTCGCCTTTGTGATGGCCTCCCGGCCTGAGAATCCGGATAGCGGCCCAGGGCGTCACGATGAATGCCACTAGCAGCGAGAAGAGCATCGCGGCGCTAGCGCCGATCGGGATAGGACGCATATACGGTCCCATCAGCCCACCCACAAATGCCATCGGCAGAATGGCCGCGACTACGGCCAATGTGGCCAGAATCGTGGGATTTCCCACCTCGTCCACAGCCTCGATGGCGACTTCGAACGGCGGCCGATCATGATTGGCCGGCATCCGCCAGTGCCGCACGATGTTCTCCACCACCACGATCGCGTCGTCCACCAAAATGCCGATGGAAAATATCAGTGCAAAAAGCGTGATCCGGTTGAGCGTGTAGCCGTAGAGATAAAAGACCGTGAGCGTCAGCGCCAGCGTCACCGGAATTGCAGTGAATACAATCAGCGATTCGCGAATGCCCAGCGTAATGGCAATCAGGACACTCACGGAAATCACGGCAATCAGCATGTGCCACAGCAACTCGTTCGATTTCTCCTTGGCCGTATCTCCGTAGTTCCGGGTGATGGTCATTTCGACATCGGATGGGATCACGGCGCCCCGCAGGGGCTCCAGACGATGCAGGACGTCTTCGCCCACCGTGACAGCGTTGGTTCCCTTGCGCTTGGAGATGGCGATGGTCACAGCCGGGTAAAAACCCTTTCCATTCGAGAAGCGCACGTAATCGGAAGGCTCTTCGCCGCCGTCTGTCACCTCGGCGACGTTGTGCACGAAGATCGGCTTGTCATTGGCAACTCCAGCGATTACGTTGCCGACGTCTTCCGCGCTGCGCAGGAATTGGCCCGTTTCCAGGAGGTATTGCCGGTTGCCGTTCGAAAACTCACCCGACCGCAGCCTGCGATTGGAAGCACCCAGAGCGCTCACCACCTGCAGCGGCGAGAGGTGATAGGCGCTCAGATGCCCGGCGTCGAGCGCAATGCGAATTTCTCTGCGTTGACCACCGATCAGCGCTACGGCGGAGACATCCGGCGTCTGCTTGATGGTGTCGTCTACTTGCGCCCCGATGCGCCGCAGCTCGAAGTCACCGTACCGTTTGCTCCAAAACGTGAGCGCCAGAATGGGCACGTCGTCAATGGATCGGGGCTTGACCAACGGAAGAGAAGCGCCGGGTGGAATCAGGTCCAGGTTGGCATTCAGCTTCTCATTCAGCCGCACGATGCTCTTCTCTTCGTCTTGTCCAACTAGGAATCGAACGATGGCCGTGGACATGCCTGGGCTGGAAGTGGAGTAAATGTACTCCACACCCGGAATCTCCCACAGCAGTTTCTCCATCGGTTTGGTGACACGCTCTTCCACTTCACGAGCCGACGCGCCAGGCATCCGGACAAAGACGTCCACCATCGGCACGATGATCTGCGGCTCTTCCTCACGGGGCAGCTTCCATACGGCGAATGCTCCAAGCAGCAGGGAGGCCGCGATGACCAGCGGCGTCAGTTTGGATCCGATCCAAACGCGGGCGAACTTTCCGGCCGGCCCGCGCGTGTGTTCTGGCTTCACGGGCGGACCTCCACTTTGGCGCCATCCGCGAGATCCGTGGGAATCGGGAGGATCACCTTTTCACCAGCGGTCAGGCCGGAGAGTACCTCAACGCGATCTTTAGTTCGCTGTCCAGTTGTGATGAGACGTGTGCGGGCGATTCCGCTGTCGACGACGAGCACCGATTGCAACTGGCCGCGTTCAGTGACTGCGGCTGCGGGAATCGCAAGCACCGGGCGGCTTCCCAGCTGGAACAGAGCGCGCCCGAAAACTCCCGAACGAACTGCGGGAACCGCAGGTAAGTCAATCTTGACGATGTAAGCCCGCGACGCGGAATCCACGGCGGGCACGATCTCAGAAACTCGCGCGTCCATGGTTTGATCGACGCCATCCAAAGTGATCGACACTGGCTGTCCAACACGAATCGTTGCCAACCGGGATTCTTCCACCGATGCTTCCAGGCGATACGCACCATCCCGTTCGATGCTGAACAAAGGAGCGCCGGGAAGCGCGAGGCTGCCGGGATCGGCGGATTTCGAAATAACCACGCCGGCGAAAGGCGCAACGACATCGGCGTAGCTGCGCGTAACCTCGGTCAAACGCACTTCCTGATCTACTTGTGCGAGTTTGGAATTCAGTTGAAGCCGCCGTGCCATAGCCACTTCGTAAGCGGCTTGCGCAGCCTTGAGTTTGGCCGAGGCCTCATCCAACTCCTGGTTTGAAATCGATGTCTTTTGAAACAGTTCCCGCATGCGGCCAAAAGTGACCTGTGCCAAGTCAAGATTGGCCTTCGCTGCCGCGACGGCGCTGTCGGCCTCGGGCACGGCTGAGCGTACTTCCTCTCGCGCTGCTTCGGCGCGCCGGGAACTGACATCCAGGTCGCGCGTATCGAGCGTTACTAGTAGCTGCCCTTCGCGGACGCGGTCGCCGGCTTGCACTTTTACCTCGCGCACGTAGCCGGTTAATTTCGCTGAGATCACCGCCGTGGGGCGGGCCCGAACGGTCCCCGTCGCTTCATAGATAGAGGGCCAGCTCTCGGTAGCTGCGTTGATCGTGGACACGGTAGCAGCGGGCTCGGAAGAGGCAGCGGGCTTTTGGCGTGAGGCTTGGCCGCATCCGGCCAGCCACATCGCAGACGCAAGTAGAGGCAACCAGTGCTTTCTCATTTAGTTCAAAACCTCCGAATCCACGTTTAGAGTCCCCGCCGCAAGTTCCAGCATTGCGGCCGCAACCCGCTGATCGTGGATCGCGGCTAAGTGCCGGGAGCGCGCTTCAAGAACCGCGGTTTCGGTGCGAAGCAAGTCAGTAACGTTGCCCAGTCCGGTGTCGTAGCGGTTTTTCGTGATGCGAAGACTCTCTTCCGCCTCCGCCACGGATGCTTTTGCTACCTCGATCCGTTGCGCGGCGGCGCCTAGATCGGCATACGCGCGGCGAACCTGAAGCCGAATGGCGGAACTCGTGCGCTGCTGCTCGGCCTGGCTCTGGCGGAGCGCGGACTTGCTTTCCTCTATGCGCGCCCTGTCGCTGAAGCCATTGAACAGGTTCCACCGCACTCCGATCGAGACCAGCCAGTTAGCGCCCCCGCGGTCATAAAAACGTTGGCGGTCGGCTTCGAAGGCGGCGTGGACACCTATCTGCGGCAGCAAGCTGCTGTGCGCTATCGCCGCCTGATTCTCGGCGAGGCTTGTGGCGAGTTTCGTCTGGCGCGCCTCCGGCCTCTGGCTGAGGGCGTTCTTTTCGTAGTCCGCGAGCGGGGCCTCCGGCAGTTTCAAAGCTGTGAGAGCGGTGGTCAAGGAGTGCGCAGTGTCCAGCGGCAGTCCCAGCGCATCGTTGAGGGCGGCGCGCGCCACAGCCAGATCCGCTTCGCGCAGGATCTGTTGCTCGCGAACCCCGGCAAGGTGAACCTTGATTGAGAGCACGTCGACGTCCGTGGACATTCCGGCGGAACGGACTGCCTGGGCACGCTCCACGTCGGCTTCGGCCGAACGCATGGCTTGGCCGGTGACATTCAGTTGCTCCGCGCTTAACACGGCATCGTAGTACGACCGGATCACGCTTTCGATCACTTCCATTTGCGTCCGCCGGCCCTGCTCGCTGGTCAGGTCCTTGGTCAGCTCAGCTGAGCGAACGGAGTGCCTGGTCTGACCTGCATCGTAGAGCGTTTGATCCGCCGTTACCAACGATTGAAAATTGTTGAGGAAATCGGGCCGGTTCAGCGGCCCAAGCTGGAAGTTCTGCTCCGCGAATTGATGCTCGGTCAGCAAGGAGGAAAACACAAAGACTGGATTGTCACTGCGTGTCCAGGACTCCGAGTAATTGACCTTTGGCAGGGCGCCGCCCCGCGCCTCCGGGATGCGACTTTCCGCGACTTTCTGCGCGGCCAGAGAGGCCTCCACGGACTTATTCTTGTCCAGTGCCAGGCGAACTGCGTCTTTTAGTGACATTGGGTCTTCTGCCCCACTCGGCAGCGACCACCAAACCAGCATCAGCAGCGTTTTCCTCATTGCTTCTGACTCCCTGGATGCATTTAGTTTGCCGAGGTGACGGTGCGTCACCTTTTTGCGGTAATTGCATCCTGAGAGACAGGAGGGCCGGTCTAGCGCAAGTTAACGCCGCTACAATCAGAAGCGGAACGGAACCTTGGAACGCGACACCGAGATTGAACTCGCACGGCAATTGATGGCGGGAGAACCGGCGGCATTCGATCGCTTTGTGGAGCACTTCCGCGCGAAAGTCTTCCACTACAGCTGGCTGATGTGCCGGAATCGCGAAGACGCCGAGGAGGTGACGCAGGAGACGATGTTGAACGTGTTTGAGAATTTCGACCATCTCCGCCAACCCGAGCGGATCCGGCCGTGGGTTTTCCAGATCGCCAAGAACGCATGCCTGATGAAGCGGCGGAAAAGCGTTTTCGCGCCGTCGAAGGAGCTCTCACTCGACCAGTTCCTGCCCACGATGGATCATGCGGGTGGCCCTGGCAAGCTGCAGATCGCCGATTGGTCCAGACTGCCGGATGATCGGATGCTGCAATCAGAGTTGAAAGAGGTGCTGGAACGGGCGATGGCCGAGCTGCCCGAGAACTATCGGCCCGTGATCCTGCTGAGGGACGTGGAGGAATTATCGACGATCGAGACCGCCCAGATCCTCGATCTGACCGAGGATGTGGTCAAGACGCGGCTGCATCGCGCTCGTCTGGCGGTCCGTCAGGAGTTGGATGAATATCTGCGGACCAAACCAACGCGAGGAAAATGACATGGCGTCGCATGAGCACAGTGAAAAATGCAAAGAGGTGTTTTCACTTCTGTCCGAATATTTAAACCTGGAGCTCCCACCGGACGCCTGCCAGGAGATCGATGCTCATCTTGCCGGTTGCCCGCCTTGCATCGAATTCGCCGAGAGTCTTCGCAAAACTGTCGACCTCTGCCGGCATTACCAGCCGGCCGAACTACCCGACCCCGTAGGCAAGCAGGCGCGGGAGCAGCTCCTGGATGCTTACAGAAAGATGCTAGCTGGACGAAAGCCAATCTTGTAAGGTTCAATACTTGGGAGCCGCTGGATTGGCCATCGCCGGTACGGGTATTGTCACCGACCCGATAGCGTTGGAAGCGCGATCAAAAACAATCAGGCGGACCGTCTGCATATTCTCCTCCAGAGCCAGGTTTTCAACAAAGCCGATGCCTGTTCGAGCGCTCTGTAGCGGTAGTGAACATTGTAAGAACATCCAGAGGAATAAGGGCGTGCGAGGGTTCAGGCGGACACGGACAGGCTGCCGGCCGCGATGTCCCCTGCGGGAAATGGTGCATCGGTGGCGAGTGCGTTCAGAATGGCGGGATTGGGAGACGACGCTCCGAGAGTAACGCTTACTCCATCCGCTGTAAATTCCTTGGGTATCGAGAAATTGGTAGGCATGGACATTCACCTCTTTTGACTCAATTGAAATAATTTGCGGAAACGGACACGATCAGCTTACACGATCTGGCGCTTATTTCCGCAGCTATTTTTCTGGGGTTCGGGCCGTTCCGTGCATCGTATCGCACAGGTGGCTGTTACTAGAGAAGATGGTGAGCCGGGCGGGGATCGAACCCGCGACCACCGCATTAAAAGTGCGATGCTCTACCAACTGAGCTACCGGCCCGGAGCTACAACAGGAAGGTCTACCACTCAACATAACACACGAGCGTGCCACAATAGCGACAAATGGGTGAACCCGTCTATCTCATCGCCAGCGGCGACCTGCGTTTGTCCGCCAATCAGAAATGCTGGCCGGCCCAGGAATCTGTCGAAGCATCCGTGATCGCAGCCATCCGGGGCGCGGGACGCGAAGTCCGCCGCGCGCATCCCTATAATCCCGCCAAGCAACACGGCTTCATCGACAGCCAGAAATACGGCATGCAGGTTTTTCGCGACATCCCGCGCACGGCGCCGCTCATTGTCGTCGAAGCCGTCTGGCAGTACAGTCATCACGTGCTCTCCGGGCTATTCACGCACCAGGGGCCCATCCTTACAGTCGCGAATTGGAGCGGCGAATGGCCGGGTCTGGTTGGCATGCTCAATCTCAACGGATCTCTCACCAAAGCCGGCGTTCGATACGAAACGTTGTGGAGTAGAGATTTCAAAGACGCATTTTTCTTGACTGGATTGCAGCGCTGGCTCAAGCTTGAACCCATCCTGCACGACGCAACGCACGTGCGCCCGCTCACAAAACTCAAATTGCCGCCCGCCGAAGAAACACTGGCGGGCGAGATCGCCGATACGTTGAAGCGCGACAAAGCCATCCTCGGGGTGTTCGACGAAGGCTGCATGGGAATGTACAACGCCATCATCCCGGATGAACTGCTGCATCCCACCGGCGTCTTCAAAGAGAGGCTCAGCCAATCGGCGCTCTTTGCTGAAATGCAGCGCACGCCGGATTCGGAGGCGCGGGCCGTGCGCGATTGGCTGGACAAAAGCGGCATGAAATTCGTCACCGGCACGAATCCGGAAACGGATCTCGTGGATCCGCAGATTCTCGAGCAATGCAAAATGTACATCGCCGCGCTCCGCATCGCCGACGAGTTCGGCTGCGATGCCATCGGCATTCAATACCAGCAAGGGCTCAAGGATCTGAGCCCCGCCTCCGACCTTCCCGAGGGCCTGCTGAACAATGTCCAGCGCCCACCTGTTCATTCGCGCGATGGACGCGAGCTTTACGCCGGCCGAGCGCTGCCGCACTTCAACGAAGTGGATGAATGCGCCGGGCTGGACGCGCTCATCACCAATCGCATTTGGACGCGCTTGGGCTTTGATCCCGAAACCACGCTGCACGACATCCGTTACGGCGAAGAGTACAACGGCGAATTCGTTTGGGTATTCGAAATCAGCGGCGCCGCGCCGCCCAAGCATTTCATCGGCGAGTACAAAGGCGCCGTGAGCGAGCGCCAGCCGCCCATGTATTTCCGCCTGGGCGGCGGGACGCTGAAAGGCATCAGCAAGCCTGGCGAAATCGTCTGGAGCCGCATCTACGTCGATCATGGAGAACTCAAAGCTGACCTGGGACGTGCCGCGGTGCGCGAACTTCCGCGCGAAGAAACCGAGCGTAGATGGCGCGACACCACGCCGCAGTGGCCCATCATGCACGCCGTGACATATGGAATTACGCGCGATCAAATGATGGCGCGCCACAAATCGAACCACATTCAAGTGGCGTACGCACCGGGCGCGGATGCCGCCAATCGCGCCTTAGCCGCGAAAGCGGCGGCTTTCCGAAATCTCGGGCTCGAAGTAGCCATCTGCGGCACAAACAACGGTCTCGTACAATAACGAAGAAGCCGCACGAACCTGAACGAGAAGCCAGAAACGAGAACACGAGAAACGTCCTTATGCGAGTAGGAATGATTGGCACCGGAGCGATTTCGCACAAACACGCGCAAGCTTACGCGAACATCGGATACGAACTGACGGTTTGTACCGACATCAACGCGGAGAGCGGCCGGGCTTTCGCTGAAAAATACGGTTGTCAGTTCGTTCCCACCTATGAAGAGGTGTGCCGGCATCCGCAAGTCGATTATGTGGACGTCTGCACGTTTCCCGATTTTCGGCTCCAGCCGCTGCTGATCTGCGCCGAAACCAAGAAGCACATCCAGGTGCAGAAGCCGATGTCGACGAATCTGGAAACCGCGCGCAAGATGATCGACGTGGCGAAGAACGCCGGCATCCAGTTGAGCGTGGTGAGCCAGCATCGCTTCGACGATTCCATCCAATTTCTACGCCGCGCGTTGGATGCCGGACGTTTGGGCCGAATTTTACAAGCCGACGCGTACGTGAAATGGTATCGATCCGCTGCTTATTATTCACGGCCCATCAAAGGGAGCTGGGCGACGGAAGGCGGTGGCGCGCTGATCAACCAAGCGATCCATCAAGTGGATATTCTGCTGTGGCTCGCCGGCCCGGTTTCGGAAATTTTCGGCTACTGGCAGCTGGGCGCGCTGCACAAAATCGAATCCGAGGACGTGGTGGCCGCGCTCATGAAATATAGCTCCGGCGCGATGGGAGTGATTCAATCGTCCACCGCGTTTTGGCCCGGCTACACCGAGCGCATGGAAATCCATGGCACCAAGGGAACGGCCGTGATCTCGGGCGACAAGCTCACCACCTGGCACGTAGAGAACGACTCCGGAGAACCCGCGCCGCTCGATAGCGACGTTGCTTCGGGCGCATCCGATCCCATGGCGATTTCACTTGCTCCGTTCGAGCGGCAGTTCCTGGATTTCGGTGAAGCCATCAAGACCGGCCGCAAACCCGTTTCCTCCGGCGAAGACGGTTATCGCGCGCTGCAAGTGGTGCTATCGGTTTACGAATCGTGCCATCGGGGAACCGCGGTGAAGCTTTAACGAACATCCGAATGAGAGTCCGCGTCCCAGCATCCAGCGCGAATCTCGGCCCCGGCTTCGACGCGTTGGGACTGGCGCTCGGAGTCTATCTCACTTGTAGATTTGAACCCGCTGCGCAGTTGAGCATCAAAGCGCTCGGGCGCGACGCTCACAAAATTCCCACCACCGCGGACAATTTGATTTGGCAAACGGCGTTGCGTGTGGCGCGCGATGTCGGTGAAACGCTGCCGCCGATCGCGCTCGAAATCGAGAACGACATTCCACTCGAAAAAGGTCTCGGATCGAGCGCCGCCGCGCTCACCGCAGGCGTCGTGATCGCCGATCAATTGCTCGGATTGCATTGGAAGCCGCACCGCATTTTGGACGAAGCGGCCCAGATCGAGGGACATCCGGATAACGTGGCCGCGTGCGTGCTGGGCTCGATTGTCGCTAGCGCGATCGATGCTGGGGGAGTAGCGCGCGCCGTGCGTCTCGAACTTCCGGCGAGTTACGGCGTGGCTGTCGTTGTTCCGAATTACGAGCTGCCCACCAGCCAGGCGCGAGCGGTTCTTCCCACCAGCTATTCCAAGCAGGACGCGATTTTCAACGTGCAGCGGAGCGCGTTGCTGATCGCCGCCCTCGCCACCGGGACCACCAGCGCGTTCCCTGCGGCCTTCGAGGACCGTCTGCACCAACCCTATCGCTACGCGCTGGTCCCGGGTCTTGAAGAAATGGTGAAGCTCCGCGCTCCTGGACTCCTGGGATGTGCGCTGAGCGGCGCGGGCCCATCCGTGCTCGTGTTCTATGAAAAGGGCTGCGAGCAAGTGTGCGATCTGGTGCGCCAGATCTTCGCGCTGCACGGGAGCGAGGCGGAAACGCTGTGGGTCAAGATCGCGACTCACGGCTACGAATTGAGTTGAGAACAACTATGCCGGCAAAACTAGCACTCGCGATGGCCGCCGTAGCCGGCGGTTGTAGCGCCTGTAGCATCGTCTATCCGGTCGTTCAGGTTACTGCGATAGTGCTCGAGTCGCCAAGCATCACGCCAATTTCGGTTCGCTCTCCTCAAGGGAAAATTCACTCGCCCGGGTTTCTCCCTGGCGCCAAAATACCGCGACTGTCACTCGATCTGCACGTTCCGGCGGCACGCTGAAAAGCGCCGAAACAAACAGTGATGGGCAGTTCGATTTTACTGGCACCGCTCCTGGCCTATGCTTCCTGAGCATTCAACCTTCGCAAGAATTGAGCGGAATCTTTTGTTAGAGCCTGGTGAGAAGATCGTCGACCGCATAATCAGTGATTGCAGGGGAAATTTCGTATCGCCGCACTCCCTCAATGGGACCTATCAATTGGTGGTGACCAGCCCCGGATTCTCGCCGCTGCACGCAACCGTGCTTGCACAATCGGACGCAGGCAAAGTCTCCGTTCATCTCGGCGTAATGGGAACTTGCAGCACGGCCAAGCAGGAATTGCAATAATTGGATCAAAACATGCGCCTTTGGATATGTTTGCTCGCTTTCGCCGCCGTCCGCTGTGCGAGTGCCCAAAGCAACGCTCCGCAAACCTTCGAGATGGAGGATTATCTCTACATCCTCAATCCCCACTTCGACAAACATCCTTCCGCCATCGATCTCATGTGGATCCCGAAGACCGTCGAAAGCCTTTGCCTCGGCAAGTCGCACGAAACGTGCAGCAGCATCGATTACTGCAGTCGCACCACGAACCAAAACGTCTCCACGTGCAAGAACTTAAAGATGGATCTGTCGAAACTGCCGAAATATCCCAGCGACTCGCGTCCGAAACGGGTGCTCAGCATCGCGTTTTATGCAGGAAGCTTGATCCCGAACTGGCAAATGCTGCGTTCCTACTATGACCACCAGCCGGCCGGAACATTCGACCGGATTTCGAAAAGCCAGCGCATCAAAGCCCGGCTGAAACTCAAGCGAACTTCCGAGGACGACGATTTCGAAGTGCTGGAAATCTTGGCGGTTCCGCCGCTCTAGTCCATGGTCTTCACCAAACGCCTGCGCGACGGTGTTCGCAGCGGCGCCATCACCTGCAGCGTCCGCATCTGGACCCACCCGCATGTCAAAGCCGGCAATCGCTACAAGATGGAAGAGGGCCAGATCGAAGTGGATTCCATCCAGGCCATTGGATTCCCCGACATTACTCCGCAATTGGCTCGCGCCTCCGGATTTCTCGGCGTGGTGGATCTGCTCAACGTAGCCAAACACGGCCGCGGGCAGAACATCTACCTGATTCGCTTTCACTACATTCCGCCGAAGAAAACCCGCTCCACCAAAACTCGCACCGCGAAATCGCTATCCTGAAATCAAGCAGCCAAAATGTCCTTCTCCTCCATCCCAGAGGCGATCGAAGACTTCCGCGCCGGCCGCATGCTGGTCATCGTGGACGACGAAGATCGCGAAAACGAGGGCGACGTCACCATTGCGGCCGAGAAGGTCACTCCAGATGTGATTAACTTCATGGCCAAGTACGCGCGCGGGCTGATCTGCCTGCCGCTGAGTCCGGAAATCTGCGACGCTCTGGCGCTGCCGCCCATGTCTGCCCGGAACACTGCGCGGCTGGGCACCGCTTTCACCGAATCCATCGAAGCCGCCGAAGGCGTCACCACGGGAATTTCGGCGGCGGATCGAGCCCACACAATTCAAGTCGCGATGAATCCAAATAGCAAGCCGAGCGATCTAGCGCGGCCGGGGCATATCTTTCCGCTCCGCGCGCGCGAAGGCGGCGTGCTGGTGCGGGCCGGGCAAACCGAAGCAGTGGTGGATCTCGCGCGGCTCGCGGGCTTCCGGCCGGGCGGCGTGATTTGCGAAATCATGAACGACGATGGGTCCATGGCGCGTGTTCCGCAACTGCACCAGTTTTGCATCCGGCATAACTTGAAGATGATCTCGGTAGCCGACCTGATCCGCCACCGTCTGCAGACCGAGCGCTTTGTGCGCCGGGAATCCGAAGGCTGCCTGCGAACCGAATTCGGCGACTTCAAGACCGTTATTTACTCAAGCAATATTCTTCCGGACATGCATATCGCGCTGATCCACGGCGAGATCGCCGGCCGCCAGAATGTGTTGGTGCGGATGCATTCGCGCTGCATCTATGGCGACATTTTCGGGTCGGTGGAATGCCAATGCCATCAGATGGTTCGGAATTCGCTTCGTCGGATCGTCGAGGAAGGCGCAGGCGTGTTGGTTTATCTCCACCAGAATCGGCCGGGCATCCGCGATCACGGCAGTCTGGCGACACCCGACGGGCAGCGCCAGCTCCAGCACGAAAGCGGAATTGGCGCCCAAATCCTGTCCGATCTCGGTCTGCAGACCATCCGGCTTCTGACAAACCATCCGCGCAAAGTGGTCGGACTGGACGCTTATGGAATCGAGATCGTGGGACAGGTTCCGGTGTAGGTGGGCCAGCGTCGGGCTTGCCATTCTGCCAAGCCCGGAACATCCACCATGTTAGGCTCGTAATATCAGCAAGAGGTTTACATGTTGAAGCCGCGTATTGTTATCCCATTGGCTCTGATACTTCAGGCCTCCGCGTTCGCCGCCGCCGACCCTCGCCTGCTGCGTCTCATGATGCCGGATGCCAAAGTCATCGCCGGACTTCAGGTCCAGCAGACCAAGAACTCCGCCTTTGGCGAGTACGTGCTCTCGCATATGCAGGTGGAAGATGCCGGCTTCAAGAAGTTCATCACGCAAACCGGATTCGATCCGCGCCGCGATGTGACTGAAATCATCATGGGTTCGAATTGGGAGCAGGCCACCCCGCAGAATCGCTGGTTGGTTGCCGCCCGTGGAACGTTCAACTTGCCGCAGATTGTGGGCGCGGCAAAGGCCAACGGCGGTACGGTTACGGATTTCCAAGGCTCAGGCATCCTGACCTACACCGAACCGGGCAAACCGGATGCGGAAAGTGGAATCGCGTTCTTTGACGGCTCGAACGCGGTGATGGGCGATCTCGATTCCGTCAAGGCAGCCATCCAACGCAAGCAAAGCAATACTGCGGCTTCCGGCGATCTTCTTGCGAAAGTGCAGGAAGTCAGCGCAAAGAACGACTTCTGGTTCGTCACCGTTGTTCCCATCTCGGAATTCGCGTCCGCCATGCCGAATCCGAACCTCAGCGGCGCCATGAAAGGGGATCTGCTGGCGGCGATTCATCAGGCCAGCGGCGGGATTCGCTTCGGCGAGACGGTGACCATCTCCGGGGAAGCCGTGACGCGTTCTCCCAAAGACGCGCAGGCGCTCTCAGACGTGTTCCGTTTCCTGGCCAGCCTGATTCAGCTCAACAGTCAGGAGAACAAAGTCGCCGGCCAGGTCTCGACGTTGCTCGATAACATGAACCTCAAGACCAGCGACAACGTCATGACCATGTCGCTGGCGATCCCAGAGCAACAACTGGAACAGTTGCTCAACACCATGCGGCAGGAGCGCCGTCAGGTTCGCAAGAAGGTCCCGCAGAACAACTAGCTCAGAAAAACCCCGGAGAAGAAACCGAAGCCGGCCGCACTTCGCTTCCGTGAGTCACAGGCATTTGGAATAAATTGCCGGACCAGGCGGTTCTGTAAGTAGCGCCCGTGGCCGAAGGAAGGGATCCTGATTTTTCTCCGAAGGGCCATAAACTTTTGAGCCATGAAGTCGATATGAGGCAAATGAAACCACGAGGGGCAGGCCGAAAAGGGCTGGCACTTGAATTGCTCAGGCGTTGTGGTATGATTTTAGGAACCAATCATTGGTTCGCTACCGGCGGTGGTCAGGGCGACCGCCTCTTAAGCCGTAGAGTTCATTACGGTTTACTCATTTTCTGCAACCTCTTGAACCTTTCTGGAGGATTGTACGTCTAAACGTGGTGAACCAGTAAGACAGTGGAGACAGCAAAACAAGAAAGAGAGTTAAAGCTATGACGAAGACCGAGTTAAACAAATTCAAAGAGATCCTGGAGAACAAACAGGCCGAGCTTGCGCATGTGTTGAGAAACCGTGAAGGAATCGCGATCGAGAAGAGCCCGGATGCGCTGGACGAAGTCCAGAATGCAGCCGAGCGCGAACTGGCGATCCGAAATCTGGACCGGGAATCCAACCTGCTTCGAAACGTCCGCGCGGCCTTGCACCGCATCGACGAAGGTACCTTCGGAGTCTGCGCGCATTGCGAAGAGGACATTAGTATCAAGCGGTTGAACGCTGTACCGTGGGCGGCCTACTGCATCCAGTGCCAGGAAATCGCCGACAAGAATCAGGAAGAGGGCACCGATTCCCTCGACGACTTGCTGGTTCACGCAGCCTAACCGGAGCCTTTTGCCTACCGTATTCGAGCGGGAGGCTTGACCACACCTGTGGATCAAGCTTCCCGCTTCGTCGTTTAGGACCCCCGAATCCCAATAACGCTCAGCATCCGTCCCGCAGCGTCCCGATCCCGGCGATAGCTGTGGAAAAGGTCCGCCCGGCAGACTGTACAAAGACCGGCCGAGCCGAATTGGCGCGGCGCGCCGTCATTTCGTCCCACCTGACGGCGGAGCGTCTCGATCAGATCGATTTTGGTTCGTCCGGATCGGCCGAACTGTTCCGCCACTTCCGGCCCAACTTCGAAGCAACAACCACCAATCCCGGGGCCAACCACCACCACCAGATCCTCAGGAAGGCTGTCGAACCGTTCACGCATCGCACGAATCGTCTTTGGCAGAATCTCAAGCGCCGTCCCGCGCCAGCCGGCGTGTACGGCGGCGATGGCTCGATGGACAGGGTCGGCGATTAAAATCGGCAGGCAATCGGCGGTGCGGACCGAGAGCAGGATTCCAGGCTGGTTGGTGATCAGCGTGTCACCTTCGCCGATTAAACCCGGCCGATCCGCCGCGAGAACCGTGTTCGAATGGATTTGCTTGAGCGTGGCGAGCCCGTGGGCGGCTGGCCAATCGACGCTCAACCGCGTTCCGAAGCCGTGCTCCAACCAGGGAAGATCTTCGAGCGGTTGTGCCAACAGGACACTGCGGGTGTCAAAACGGAACAAATCTCAGTTTAGCTTGCCAGGGAGGTTCGACCGGCCAAATACCGTTCGACAGTCTGCACCAGTTCCTTCGACTGGACCGGCTTAGCCAGAAAACCTTGCATTCCGGTTTTGATGCAGCGATCGCGATAGTCGCTGGAGCAATTGGCCGTCACTGCGATGATCGGTGTGTCCGCGTAGGCTGGAATCGCCCGGATGTAGCGCGCGGTCTGGAAACCATCCATGCCGGGCATCTGCAGATCGAGCAGGATCAAGTCGAACGTCGCTCGTGACGCTTTATCGATCGCCGCCGGACCGTTGCAGACGCACTCCACGTCGTACAAATGCCGCCGCAAAACGTGGCTGGCGATCGTCTGGGCCACGGAATCGTCGTCCACAACCAGCACGTGGCCGCGGACGCGCTGGAAATCCACCGGCCGAACATGCACGTCGGCGGGTAGACGGATCGGCAGGCGGACGCGGAAGATGCTGCCTCTCCCTGGTTCGCTTTCCACCGCGATTTCACCCTTCAGAAGCACCGCCAGTTTCTGCGCCACGGCCAAGCCCAGTCCCAATCCAGGATAATTCCGGGAAAGCCCCGTTTCGAGCTGCCGGAACGATTCAAAAATGGCGCTGACGTGGCTCGCCGGAATTCCGATGCCTGTGTCGCGAACCTGAACTTCGAGTTCCGCGCGTCCTCGCTCCAGCCTGTTCAAAGAAGCCCGAACTTCCACTTCGCCTTTGTTGGTGAACTTGACGGCATTCGCCACCAAATGCCAAACCAGTTGGCGCAAGCGCAATGCATCGCCGATGACAGCTTCGGGGAAGTTTCCATCGAAGGTGTGGCTCAGTTGCAGGCCTTTGGATTTAGCCTTGAAAGCGAACTGCGCCACCACGCCTTCCAAAGTCTCGCGCAGCGGATACTCCTCTTCTTCGAGATGAATGTGATTCGCCGAAAGCGCGGAGTATTCGAGCGTGGCGTTTAAAATTTCGAGTAGATTCTCCGCGCAGAGCCGTGTCGCATCAACATATTCTTTCTGTTCTTCGGTGAGCGGAGTTTCGAGTAGCAAGTCGGACATTCCGAGAATGCCGCTGAGCGGAGTTCGGATCTCGTGATTCAGGCTGGCGAGAAACTGGCCTTTTAACTCGCTAAGCTCGTCGTTTTTCAGCACGATGACCTAATCTCAACCATCGGCACGGAAGGCCAGAGCTTTAGAGTTACAACAGCTTCTAAGGCTTTGCGGCGACGTCGGAAGCAAAAAAGTAGAGCACACGGCCGCCGGTTGGCGGACGCACCGGCGGACAATCGCAAGTGGCATCGAGCGAGATAACGCCTTTCGCCGGAAGAACGACATCGCGCTGGTACAGTGTGCCGGTAGTAGCGCTATCAACCTCGCCGCGTAGCGCTACGCGAATCGCGTGCGGCTTCTGATCCGCAGCCTGCAACTTCATCGAAAGAGTCACCTTACGCGGCGCAGCCAGGGGATTCACCAGCGTGATGCGGCCGCGTCTCAGAGACCAGTGCCAGATGTGGCCATCCGCGCGTTCTTCATAGTAGAACCCGCGTTCGAAAAGTACCTGGACCGGATCTGCAGCCGCTGCGGGAGCGTAGTTCCGAAGATCGAAGAAGGCGAAGCGATGGTCCGGGCTCTCGCGCGGCACCGCGCCAAGCTCTTGCGCGATGCTCTGCCCGGGCGAAGCTCCGGGATTGTAGCCATCTTGATCGATCCACAATCCAGTGAAGCCGCGCTGGCAAAGAGCCCGCAACATTTCCGGAATGGGCAGCGCGGCGGCCATCCGATTCCATTCGCCCGGCGTGGTTCCACTGACGGCGGCCGCACTCCACCGGTACTTCGACGAGTGCAAATACGGGCGCAGCGGATCATTGAGCGTCAGCTTCGCTGTAGGAGGCTCATTAGGAAAGTCGAGGTACGGCATTTGGAAGACTGCCGAATCGTTTGGAAGAATGGTCTCGATCTGGTGAACGAACTCCTCGTCGCTTCGGTACAAGGCTTCCCGGTGATCATAGGCACGAGACGGTACGGCCTGATCAAAACCGGCCAGCACCGTGATCGCGATAAACACCAGAACCCGGGGAATCGGAGACAGAGTGGAATCCAGCCGTCGAAGCAGAGTCGCGGCAGCGGCAACGCAGAAGAATCCGATGAAAGGAAAGATGCGCGTGTAGCAGCGGATCTCGGGCGATACCAGCGCGCTGAAGAAGTCGCTGAATCCGCCGACCGTTGCGAGGATGATGCAGAGCAGCGTGAGGCTGGCGCAAGGGCCCAGGAGGTCGCGCGATGCATAACTTGTTCCAAGCGCGGCCGCGCCCACGAACACCAATAAAGTGACGAAACCAATCGATCCGGCGGTGCCCAAGCGCCCGGCCTCATTTTCGTTTGGAATCTGCGGATAATCGGCCGCGCGCAACCGCATTTCCACGGCACGGAACAGCGGAATTGGATGATCGGGCACCGGCGTTATCAAATAGCGGATCTTCAAACCGTACAGTTCGGTTTCCGCCGGACTCTTGAATATCATGCGCGCGTTCACGCCATTGCGCGCCCAGTATCGGAGCGCGGGCGAGAGGTCGATTAGGACCATTACACTTACGGTTCCAGCCAGCGCCACCGCAACAATCGGCGCGCGACGATTGCGGAGTTTGACCAGCGCCAGCAAACCCGCTGCAAGGAAAACGAATACCGCGAAGAACGCGGTGTAGGCGTAGGACAGCGCAGCCAAAATGCAGGCAATCCAGGCGTACAACGGAATCCGGCGCCATTGTCCGCGCACAATCTGAATCGCGGCGAGCGCCACCAGTGGCACTGCGTAGTAAAGGCAATGCAGATGGTGGATCCCGCGAAAGTAAACGTATGGCAGAAGCGCGAAAATTGCACCGCAAGATGCCGCGATCGTGAGGCTGAAGTCGAGCTTCACGAACGCGAACGCCGCCAGCGCCGCCGTAAGCGCGATCCCGATGATCCAATCCAGATTCACGATGAGCGGAGCCGAGTGAGTGAACCGGCTCAACAGCCACATCAGCGAACTGTCGAACGTAAGGGTCATCGGAAAATCGTGAAAGCCGGCGCCAAAAGGCATTCCAAGGCGTGGATTCCACCAGACCCAATGCCCTTCGACCAGGGTCTTGGCGCGCAGAAGGAAAATATTCGCATCCGCCAGATAGTTCAGCGGGAAGTGCAGATCGATGCGATCCAGCCGCAGCGTGAGCGATAACACCACAAGCGAAAGCACGGCGGAAGCGGACGAAGCGAGCAGCGTTCGCCCTGGCGATCGAGGCAACGAGCCCTCCTTATGGCGTTACGCGAATCGTGGTCAAGCGGCGGAGTCCGCTCGGATCAAGCACGCTGTTGATTCCTTCCAGATCCACGAACACTGGCACATCGCCGGGCGGAACGTTGGCGGGAATCTTCACGTTGATCTGCCACACGCCTACCAATCCAGGCGCGAGTCCCGAAAATTGAATGCTGCTTTGCGGCACAAAATCGGAATTGATGAAAACTTTGAGATTCGGATTGGCGGGCAACAACGGCGAGGTGGGCGTCGGGTGCCCGTCCGCGGGCATTCCTTTGACGACACCCTGGCCGGTTCCGAAAAGCGTGATGTACGATCCAGCCTTGGCCGGATGCGTGCTATTGTTCACGGTTCCATCCTGATTCAGCGCGGCAATTTGACCGCTGCCGCTGCTATCGACAGTAAAAAGCGCCGGCGAAACGGCGTTGATCCGGAACAGCCAACTTGCAATTACTTCTCCCGTCGATGCCCGCACCACCTGAATTTCCTGCAGACCTCCCGTTGGCGTTGCCGCTGGAACCTGGAAATTGATTTGTGTGGGCGATGCGTACAGAATCGGTGACGGCACGCCCGCCACGAGAACCTGTACGTCGCCGAGCGTCGTTGGAATCGGCAGCGGATTCGGCAGGCTGTTAAAACTCGCCGTCTTGTCGCCGAAAGTCGAGTTCCCGAACGGGAACAAGCTTCCCAGCATGCCTGGCGCAAAGCTTAGGAAATAGTTCGCGGCATTGCCTGAGTTGGTGTAATTGATCGCCGGGAAATAAAATCCGACGCGATTGATTCCTTCCGCGGTTACCGGATCTCCGAACGGATCAAGCGAAATTGCCACCGGCGCAGCCAGGCCGATGGTCGCGGTCGGTGTCGAATTATTGATGAGCTGCTGGAACTTCGGATAGCGCAGAAGCTGGTTCCCGTTGGTGTTGGTAGCCCAAATTTCTCCGGTGGATTTGTCGAGGGCCACGCCGAACGGGCTGTTCAATCCGGTGATCGAGAGCGTCACGGGCGGATTGTTTCCGGCAAGCCCCACATCCGGAAGAATGGCAATCCGGTTGTTGCCGGTATCGGCGACGTAGAGTTGATCGCTGTTATCGATCGCCAACAGATGCGGTCCGGAGAGCAGCGTGGAGGTTGTGGAGTTGAAATCGATCTGCCCGAAAACGCTGGTGGCCGACGATCCGGATATAAAATCGGCGCCTGTGGGTTTGGCGAAGTAAAGAATCCGGTTGGCAAGAGGGTCGGAAACCACCAGGCCGCCGGTTGAAGTGAGAGCGAGTCCGTAAGAGCTGCGCATGGTCTGACTACTCACGTCGCGGATAGGCTGCCCGAAGAATGTGGTTTGTCCCAAAACCAGATTCGCGGTGGGCATGCCGGCAGAGGCGGGCTGCGCGAAGGGCGCGGGAAAACGAAGGACGCGCGCGTTGCAGGCATCGGCTACGTAGAGGTTCCCTTTGGAGTCCACCACCAACCCCTCGGGCGACCATAGACCTTGATTGTTGGCCTGCGTGGGATTGTTGCTCGGGAAATTGAGCACGGCCGTGCGCAAATCCGGCTGGCCGATCACCAGGTCGGCCGTCGAGCCAGCGTTCACTTTTCGATAATCCTTGTAGCCGAGGATGCGATTGTTCAATGGATCTGCGATGTAGAGATGCGGCGGATTGGAAGCCGCATCGATCACAACATCGCCGCCCAGCGCGAAGGGGAACGAGCCATTGACGGTGCAGGACCCGAAATTATTCGTGAATCCCAACTCGCGGCCTTCAATGAGATTCAGCGAATTGTATTGGAAATCGAGCTGGCCGAGCAACCTGTCCGCGGAGGTAAACGCCGAGCCGGATTGCTGTGGAAATACCAAGAGCCGCTGATTTCCAGCATCCACCACGTAGAGATCGGAACCCGCAAAAGCAGCCGCCACGGGTCCGTTGAGCGTCGCTGCCGTCGGCTGCGGCAGATTTTGATTCGCAAGAAAGGTCTGGAAGCTGGTTTGGCCGAATACCACGGTCGCGGCCGGAGAAAAGGCGGTGGCAACAGCCGGCCATTGATCGAAAGACGGATATCCCAAGATCCTTGAATTTCCCGTATCAATCACATAAGGTGTATTGCCCACGAAGAAAACGCCGGACGGCGGAATTACGCCGCCGCTGGTGGTTGTCACGCCGAGCGTGCTCTCGTTAATGGCGGGAGGAACCGGTTGGGAGGGGGTCGGCAAAACTACGCCCATAATGCGCGCGTTCAGCTGCCCAATGGCGAACGGCGGCGTGTAGACCACCACGCGGTTCAAATTGTCGGCGACAAAGAGCCGCCCGGCGGCATCGAAGCCCAAGCCCGCGGGTTGAACGAGAAAATTGTTACCGCATCGCTGGCTGGTAACTGTGGCAGTTCCACACTTGCTTTGGCTGGCGGTGGCTGGAGTCGAGTTGGACACAAAATCCGGCTGTCCTAGCACCAGATCGGCCGCGGGTTCGTTGGCGGGTTTCGTTCCCAAAACGCTCGCCGGAAAACGCAGCACGCGATTATTGCCGGCGTCGGAAACCCACAGATTTCCGGCGGCATCGATGGCCATGCCGGAACGCAGAACGTTGCCGTTGACGGACGCAGCGAGGCTCTTCGCGCTGGGAGTTGTCTGACCCTCGTTGGCTGAGATTCCGTTCAGATCTTTTTGTCCGATAATCAGATCCACCGCCAGCAAAACACCTGTTTGCGCGATCGGCGGCGGGTAACGCAATATCCGATTATTGCCGGCGTCCAGCACATAGAGGTTGCCGTGTTTGTCGACGGCGAGAGCATCCGGAGCTGAAACGCCGGTGCTCAGGTCAGAACCGGGACCTTTGGGTGAGGTAGTGAGAAAATCGCGCTGACCGATTACCTTGTCGGCGAAATTTCCTTTGGTAAAGGCCGTGGCATCCTTCCACGCCAACACCCGGTTATTCCCTGTATCCGCTACATACAGGATTGGAGGGGTAACGGAGGTATCGAGAGCGACCGCTTGCGGTCCATTGAACTCACGGCCTTCCACCAGGTTCGGAGCGGTGGCGGTGAGAATACCAATTTGTTGCAAGACTGCTTGGCCTACAATCCGCGAAGGAGCGGGGTTGAAAACGGTGGACGTGGGTGTTTGCGCGTCCAACACCGCAACGACGGCGGCACACACAGAAATTGAATGAAGAAGTCGCATCGAGTTGATAAAGGGAGACGCACGCGCGGGATACGTCTCGTTTATTGATAGCATA
>DATGIH010000117.1:0-19985 GCA_035295865.1 Bryobacteraceae bacterium | reverse complement strand
AGTGTGAACGCTGCACGCACGAGTGCGTGCGCTACAGTGCATCATACACCGCTTGTAAGATTTCGCGTCCCCCATGCGCGAGCAATTGCTCGCCCAGGACGGCGCCGATGGTTTCGGCTTCCGTCACGGGGCTGGCGGCTTCTTTGCGAATGAGCCGCTCTCCATCGGGCGAAACAATGATCGCCCGAACTCGCAGGTGGTCGCCGTCAACCGTCGCATAAGCGCCGATCGGGACCTGGCATCCGCCGCCCAGCGCGCGCAAAACCGCGCGTTCCGCAGTCACCGCGATCCGGCTGTCGCGATGCTCCAGCCGTGCCGCGATCTGCTGCGCCTCTCCGCCATCCTCGCGAGTTTCCACCGCCAGCGCGCCTTGCCCAACGGCGGGGCACATTACGTCCGCATCCAGCAATTCAGCAATGCGATCGTCCCAACCCAACCGGCGCAATCCCGCAGACGCCAAAACAATCGCGTCATACTGGCCTTCGTCCAGCTTGCGCAGGCGCGTGTCCACATTCCCGCGGATGTTTTCGATTTGCAGATCCGGCCGCCGTGCCCGAAGCTGCGCCGCTCGCCGCAGTGAGCTGGTGCCGACACGTGAGCCTGCGGGCAACGCATCCAGCTTGCGGCCCACCAGCGCATCGCGCGGATCTTCGCGTTCCGGAATGGCGGCTAGCGTAAGACCGGCGGGCAAATCGGTCGGCATGTCTTTCAGACTATGCACCGCCAGATCGATCGCACCGCTCAGCAGGGCTTCCTCGATTTCCTTGGTGAATAATCCCTTGGTTCCGACTTTGGATAGCGCGACGTCGGTAATCTTGTCGCCGGTAGTATGAATAATCTCGATGCGCGACTCCAGGCCGAAGCCCTGAATTCGCGCCTGGATCCAGCGCGCCTGCCACAAAGCCAGTTGAGAACCTCGCGAGCCGATGGTCAGCATGCTAGTCGCCGAGGCGAAACACCTTTCGGATGGTGGTGATGAAGAAATGCCCGTCGGGCTGGGAGGCCTGGCGCCGCAATTCGGAAATCGGACCGTGTGCGACTTTGTTCACGATGCTTTTGGTCAAGGCTTCCAGCGCCTGTTCCTGCTCGGGCGTGAGGTTGCCGAATTTGCCGCGCATCCGCGCGAGCTCCGTGGTTCGCATGAGCTCGAGCTGTTCTTGCAGGCTGACGATGGTCGGAACCACTTCGCGCTGCTTGAGGCGCGCCATCATCCTTTCCACTTCTTCCCGGATGATTGCTTCCGCTTCCTCCGCGGAATGCTGCCGTCCTTCGAGATTGGTCGCAACCACTTTCTGCAGATCGTCAATGTCGTAGAGAAACACGTTATCCAGCGTGTTGACTGACGGCTCAATATTACGCGGAACCGCGATATCGATGAGGAACATCGGCCGGTTCTTACGAGCCTCGATTACTTTCTTCATGTCGTCGCGCAGGATGATGTAGTGGGGCGCGCCGCTGGAAGCAATGACGATGTCCACTTCCGGAAGAAAGCTCAAGAATTGCGTGTAATCGACAATCTTGCCGTCAAAGAGCTGCGCCATCTCTTCGGCTCGCTCGCGCGTGCGATTGGTGACGTACACGTGGGTGGCGCCGCTGCGCCGGAGATGCCGGGCGGCCAGCTCCGACATTTTGCCGGCCCCGACGATCATCACCTTCTTGTCCTTCAATGTTCCGAAGATGTCGCGCGCCAGCTCTACCGCCGCATAGCTCACCGATACCGCATTCGCGCCGATATCGGTTTCCGAGCGTACCCGCTTGGCGACACTGAAAGCCCGGGTCAGCAAATTGTCTAGAAATCCGCTGACCGCGCCATGTTGTTTGGCGAGCGCGTAGGCTGTTTTGAGCTGGCCCAGGATTTGCGGCTCGCCTACCACCATCGAATCTAGGCTGGCTGCTACGCGGAACAGATGCAGGATGGCTGCGCTGTCTTCATAGCGGTAAAGATACGGCGTGACCCATTGACGCTCCACCTTGCGCGTGTCCGCCAAAAACTGATCCACTTCCAGGCCTGCGGAAGGTTCATCCAGACACGTCAGCGCGATTTCCACGCGATTGCAGGTGGAAAGGATCATGCCTTCGCAAAATCCCGGACGCCGCTTCAGTTCCAAAAGCGCTTCGGGCAGCGAATTCTCGTCGAACGCCAGCCGTTCGCGCACCTCTACCGGCGCACTCTTGTGATTGACACCGGTGATGGAAAATTTCATCGCGTAAGCATTGACCTCAGGCCCACGTGCGCGGCCCAGGTGAGTGCCGAACAGCACAACACCGCAACGGCCATCAACGCGGCTTTGCGGCCCCGCCATCCCGCGGTAGCGCGCAGGAAAACCATGGTGAGGTAGAAACCCCAGGTGATAAATGCGAGCGCGATGCGCGGATCTTTGATCCATGCTGTTCCGGATTCAATGGAGGCCCACGTGCTGCCGGCGATGACGCCCAGCGTGATGAACACAAATCCGAATCCCATGGAATTGCTGATCAGATTGTCCAATGTACCGAGCGGAGGCAATCGGGAAAACAGCTTCACGCCCTTCTTCATTTTGAGCTGCCGTTCCTGGATGAGATAAAAAACGGAAGCGACGGCGGTGAGTAGCAGCGCTGCGTACCCAGAGAGGATCATCATCACGTGTAGCAGCAGCCATGCGTTACGCACGCCGGAACTGGGCCAGGCAAGCATTGGCGTCTGCATGGATCCCACTTGCGTCATGACGAACACCAAGGGAAAAATGCAGACGCTAAGGCTGGCGAAGTCGTATCGCCAATAGACGAATAAGAACAAGACTGCGATCAGAAAAGAGCAAACCGTGGCGCATTCGAAGAAATTGTCCACCGGCAGATGTCCGATCTCCATCGTCAGTTCGACAATTGCGACCAGATGCAGAACTACCGCTGCTTGGAAGGCGAAGAGCGCGTATTTTAGAAATCCTGCTTTGCGGCGCAGCAGCACCGCCATGGCGTGCAGCAATCCCACGCCGTATAGCGCGGTGGCCACACGGAGCCAAAAAATGCCCAGATCGTGCATCTAAGCTTCAGTATAGCCTTCGGTGAAAAAGAGGCGAAAGGCGGCCGATCCGCTTTACATCTTGCTCTTGATTACGTCAACCAATTCCTTCACCGCGCCGGCGCTCTTATCCAGCGCCGCTTTTTCGTCCGGCCGCAATTGGATTTCGTAAATTTTCTCGATGCCTTTGGATCCCAGCTTCACGGGAACGCCGACATAAAGACCCTGAATGCCGTATTCGCCTTCGAGATAGGCGGCGCACGGGAGAACTTTCTTCTGGTCTTTTAAAATCGACTCCACCATTTCCACGGCGGCCGACGATGGCGCATAATACGCGCTGCCGGTCTTCAGATACTTGACGATTTCGGCGCCGCCGTTGCGCGCGCGATCCACCAGGCGATCGATGGTTGCCTGGTCCAGCAACTCGGTGAGCGGGATGCCGGAAACATTGGTTAATCGTGCGATCGGAACCATCGTGTCTCCGTGGCCGCCCAGCACCATCGCGGTCACATTCGAAACCGAAACGCCCAACTCCTGCGCAATGAACGTCCGGAAACGCGCGGTGTCCAAAACTCCCGCCATGCCGATGACGCGATGCTTCGCGAATTTCGAAACCTGATACGCGGTCCAGCACATCGCATCCAGCGGATTGGTCACCAGCACCAAAATGGCATTGGGCGAATGCTTCACGGCTTGTTCGGTCGCGGTCTTTACGATTTCGTAATTCGCGAGCAGCAGATCGTCGCGGCTCATGCCCGGCTTGCGCGGAAATCCGGCCGTGATCACCACGATGTCGGAGTTCGCCGTGCCTTCGTAATCGTTTGCGCCGACGACGTTGACATCGTAACCTTCCACCGGACCGGATTCGAGAATGTCGAGCGCTTTGCCCTGCGGGACGCCCTCGACAATGTCCACCAGAACGACGTCCGCCAGTTCTTTTCCAGCAATCCGAAGGGCGCAATTGGCCCCGACGTTGCCTCCTCCAACCACCGTTACCTTTTTTCGCATAGAATTCTCAAGGTAGGACAGCGCACCGGTTCTGTCAAGACCGCACGCGGCCACCGCGATGCTGGAAGTAAGAAAAGGATGGCCACCCATGAGCCTGCTTTTTGAAGATTTCGCGGATGACTACGTCAGCACCTCGCGCGGCAGAACCGTAACCGAAGCGGACATCGTGAACTTCGCGGGACTCTCTGGCGATTTTGTCGAACTTCACATGAACGAGCAGTACGCAGCCAAAGGGCCGTTCGGGAAACGGATCGCCCACGGCGCGTTGATCTTCAGCATCTCCACCGGACTGAGCGTGCAGATGAATCAAATCGAGGAGACCGTGGTGGCATTCTACGGTGTGGATAAACTACGGTTTACGCATCCGGTATTCATTGGAGACACCATTCATGTGGTGAAGAAAGTTGTCAGCCGGGAATCGAAAGGGGCCGGACGCGGGCTGGTCACGTTCGAGACCACCGTTTTGAATCAGAATAACGAGCCGGTGCTGGTCTATTCCGACAAAGTGCTGGTCAAGGCGCGTGCGTGAACGTTCTTGACGGAATGGTGGTTCTGGATCTTACTCGACTGCTTCCGGGCGCCGTCGCAACGCAGCAGCTCGCGGAGTGGGGCGCGGAAGTGATCAAGATCGAAGAACCTCGCACCGGTGATTATGCACGCGAAATGAATCCGGGCGTCTTTGCTCGTACCAATCGCGGTAAGAAGAGTGTTGCGCTGGATCTTAAGGCTCCGGATGGCCGCTCAAAGTTTTTACAGATAGCGCGCCACGCCGACGTGATGTTGGAAGGCAACCGGCCGGGCGTGATGGCGCGGCTCGGCCTGGCATACGAAGATGTCCGCGCGGTGAATCCGCGCTTGGTTTATGTGAGCTTGACGGGATATGGCCAACATGGTCCATACGCGCAACTCGCTGGGCACGACGTCAATTACATGGCGCTCGGCGGCGTGCTCTCGCTCAACCTACCCGTGATTCCGGGCGTGCAGATCGCGGATCTGGTGGGTGGGTCGATGCAAGCCGTCACGCAGATTCTGGTTGCGCTGCTGGCGCGCCATCAAACAGGCGAAGGCCGCTACATCGACGTTTCCATGTACGCGGGCGTGAAGTCGCTACTCACCATCCCTCTCAGTGCCTGGCTGGATAGCGGACATGAGCCGATCGCCGGCGACGAAGTGTTGAGCGGCCGATATGCATGCTACAACCTTTATCAAGCGGCGGATGAGCGTTGGATCGCCGTGGGAGCGCTGGAGCCGAAATTCTGGGGCGAGCTTTGCCGCAGGCTCGGCGCGGAAGATCTCATCGCGCGCCAGTTTGAAGATCCGCCGAACTTGATTAAGGAGCGCGTGGCGGCGATTTTTCGGACTCAGCCGGCAACAGAATGGTTCGAGCAACTGCGCGATACCGATTGCTGTGTGACGTTGGTGCGCAACGTCAGCGAAGTTGCCGCGGAAATTTCGGATCCCGGCGGCCGGCCGCCATCACTCGGCCAACACACTCGCGATATTCTGAATCGCTTCGGCATCCGGGATTGATTCGCCAGTCTGTAAGAGAATTACAAAAACATTTCGGCACACGCGCGCACCGTTCGTGTAAACTAATGTTTTAGGGAGGTGTCGTCTTCAGCAGTAGTTTGCTAATCAAGACTGTCTCGCCCGATGCCGCGCCTTCCCATGTCCGAAAATTCTTCTCCGGCCTTTTTTCTCTAATTTTCCCCGACGACTGCCGGATCTGCGAGCAGCCGCTTCTAGAGATTTCGCGGGTTCCGGTTTGCAACGCGTGTATCGCCAAGGTGGAACCGCTGGCCTCGGATTACTTCTGCGCGCAATGCCGGGCGCCGTTCCGCAATGCGTTTCCGCTGGATGAAAAAGGATTGTGCGCGTTGTGCCGGCGCGGGGTGAGCGGATTTGACGCGGCGTATTCGTACGGATTCTACGAAGGCGAACTTCGTGAGTTGATTCACCTTTTCAAATACGGCAAGGTGCAGACGCTAGCCAAGCCGTTGGCGCGATATCTTGCGCTGGCGTTGCCTCGCGAAGAGAGTTTTGACGCAATCGTGCCGATGCCGCTGCATTGGCGCAAGCGTTGGGAGCGCGGATTCAATCAAGCGGATTTGCTCGCGCAGGAAATTTCGCGGCGCACGCATACGCCGGTAAAGAGCGCTTTGCGGCGGGTTCGCGCAACTGTGGCGCAAGCAGGCTTGACCAATGCCAAGCGGCGCAAGAATGTTTCCGGCGCTTTTCGCGCGAACGGAGACAAGGCGCTGCGCGGCAAACGAATTTTATTGGTGGATGACGTGATGACCACGGGATCCACGGCAGCGGCGTGCGCGCGTGCGCTGAAAATCGCTGGAGCGCGGCGAGTAGTGCTGCTGACTCTGGCGCGCACGGACCGCCGAATCGGGTTTGATATCGAACTTCGTGATACCAATTTCTCCGGGAGCACCGAACATGCCCAGTCTTGACCGATTGCACAGACCGGTGCTGGTATTGAATGCCAGCTATGAACCCATCAATATTTGCGCCGCGCGCCGCGCGCTGGTGCTGGTGTTGAAGGGCGTAGCGTCGGCGGAGGAAGAGTCGCTCGCGCATATTCATTCGGCGCGGCAGTCTTTGAAGGTGCCTTCGGTGATCCGGCTGCTGGAGTATCGGCGGATTCCGCATCAGACGCGGGCCTTGTCGCGCAAAAACATTTTGATGCGGGACCGTTATACGTGCCAGTATTGCCACCGCGTCATGCCGAGCGGCGAACTAACGCTCGATCACGTAGTTCCGCGATCCCGCGCGGGCGAAACCACCTGGGAGAATCTCGTGGCGTGCTGTCATCCTTGCAATAACCGCAAGGGCAGCCGGACTCCCGATGAGGCCGGGATGAAGCTGGCGCGCGCGCCTCGTCCGTTTAGCTTACATACCAGCCGGCATTTGATGCGGTTGCTTGCCAAGAGCGACGATCAGTGGCGGAAGTATTTGTTTTATTAGGTAGCCAGAAGTCGGGGACACGCCTGCGTTCTTCAAGCTCGAAGCTGACCGGACGCTTGCCCGTCATGTCCCCGATTTCGTCACTTCGGTTTGTGGCTGGCTTGGAACATCGCCTCCAGCAGATCTTGCGAGCTGCCGTCGTAATCGGCATCGAGCGACCACATCCAGGTGCCGCCCACGCCGCGCTGCCAATCGGAATACCAGACTCGATAGAACGTCGAAGTTGGATCGTCGTACGTGATGAAGCCCGGAGTTCCGTCGGACCGAAGTAAATACGGCACCAGCGTTACTTGATCGAGCGTGGATGTCCAGCCCTTCGCGTTAATCCGCTGCTTGATGAATGTACCGTAGTTTTCCGTCAGCACCGAGTGGCCGCAATGCGTGCACGGTCCGTAAAGAGCGCTGACGTTCTTATAGAAGTAGCCGTAGAAGGGCGTGGCGATGTTGATCTTGGCCGCTGGAACGCCAAGCTGCGTGAGGAAAATATCGAGCGCTTCCTTGACGCTGCCGCCGGGCTCGCATTCGTACGGCTCCGGATTGTTCGGATCGGGAAAGATCGGCGAATTGAACTGAGCGTCGTCGGTCCAGGGTCCGGCGCAATCGAAGGTGAGGATGTTGTAATAATCCACCAGCGGAGTCACTTGCGGATAGTCATATTGGGGAGCACCCCACGGTGGAACATCCGCCGAGAGAATATATTTCGATTTCGGGAAAGCGTTGCGCAGGGCGAGCATCAAATTATAAAAGGTCTGCTCGTCCAGATCGGTGCTCGGATACTCCCAATCGACATCCACACCATCGTAGCCGTTGGTTTTGATAAAGCTCTTCAGATTCGCGACGAGATTCGGAATTGCGGCGGTGGAGGCTTCCAGTCCTGGAAAATCGCCGCCGATTAGAAGCATCACTTGAACGCCAGCGGCGTGTGCCTTCGTGATGAGATTCGGTTCCAGAAATCCGTCCGGGATGGTCAGATTACCGCCCGCGTCGAAGCCCGCGCCGGCGTGATTAATGTGCGTGAGTTTTTGAAATGGAATCTGATCGGAGCTGTAGGGCGGCGTCTGGGTACGGCTCCAGTAGCCGTAATCGGCGATCAGTCGCTTGGGAAGCTTACTGGCCGCTGTGCTGGTTTGGCCTGAAGAATTCAACGCGGCGAATAATAAAGCAAGGAAAGATGCGTGACGTTGCATCGGGGCAATGTCCTTTCGTGCGTAATCAGCCGCAGTATATCATGGCGAATTATTCAGAACGAAGCGCGCGAATCGGGTCAATGGAGGCGGCTCGCCAAGCCGGCGCAATGGATGCCGCAATGCCGAGGAGCAGCACCGCCGCAATCGCAAGGATTAGAACCATCGGGTCCGACGGGTTGACCTCGAACAGAAGTGAGCTGAGCAATTGTGAGGCGGCGAATGCCCCCATCAATCCAAGAATGCACCCAGCTAGCCCTAGCCTTGCAGCAGACACCAATACCAGCCTCAAGATCCCCGTGCGCTGCGAGCCCAATGCAATTCGGATCGCCATTTCCTGGCTGCGCAGAGCGAAGGTGAAAGCAATCACGCTATAGATGCCGAACAAAGTTAGTAAGACAGACACAACGGCAAAGGCCGAGATGAGCGTGGTGCTGAATCTGCGCGGCGCTGTGCTGGCGTCGAGCGCGCGTTCCATGGTCTGAACGTTGGAGAGGGCCAGTTGCGGATCGATGGATCGTATCGCGGCTCGAAGAATTCCGGTCATTTGGTTCGGCTGCATGGCCGTCCGAATCACCAGGTAACCAACATTGCCGCTCAAATCCGCTTGAGCCGCCAAGGAACCGATGGATGGCTGGAACTGCTGCGCCGGTTGAAAATACCAATCTCCTGGAGGACGATCAGCCGACTCCTGCTTCACATCGGCAACTTCGCCAACAATAGTCATCCAGCGAGTGGGGCTTTCTCTCGGGCCAAGCCGCAGGCGCTGTCCGATTGGATTCCCCCCGGGCCAGTAATGTTCAGCGAGCGAGTGGTTTACGATTCCGACCAGTGGACTGTCGGGTTTGTCGGCGCGATTGAAAAAACGGCCTCGCAGAAGTGGGATTCCCATCGATTGGATGTAATCGCCGTGAACCGTGATGAGCGAGGCCAGCTTCATCTTCCCGGTTTGCGTATCGTTTCCGTTTTCCACCAGAATCTCGCTCAATCCCAGGCGGCCGGAGGCAGGAAGAAACGACGTTAAGCCGGCGGATTCCACGCCGGGCAGAGCCGCCAAACGACGGACGGCGTCTTCCTGGAAACGATCGATGCTGGATTGTGTCGCGTATTGAGCGTGGGGCAGGGCATAAGACGCGGCAAGGACGTGATCGGGCCGGAAGCCGAGATTCGCCGACAGCATGTTTTCGAAACTTCGCACCAACAGTCCGGACGCAACAATCAACACCAAGGTGATCGCCATTTCGCCCACCACGAGCATCGAGCGAAGACGTCCATGATCCGCGCCTGACATTCCGGAGCGGCCGCTCTCTTTGAGCGCATCGTTGACGCTCGTTTTTAGCGAAGCTAGGGCGGGCGCCAAGCCGCAGAGTACGCCGGTTGTCAACGCTAACAGCACGGCGAACGACGCGACCCTCCAGTTGATGGCGATCTCGTGCACGCGCGGCAGCGATTCCGGCAGCCAGTTCAATCCGATGGGCAACGCAATCGCGGCTAACGCGAGGCCCAGTGCGCTACCCACGCTGGTGAGGACGAGCGTCTCCGAAATCGCGCGACCCATCAGCGAGGCGGGGCTGGCACCCAAAGCCAACCGGACCGCAGTTTCGCGGCGATAGCGCATTGCCCGCACCAGCAAGAGTCCCGCAAGATTGGCGCAGGCGATCATCAGCAGGAACAGGGTCGCCAGAAAGATAGCGCTCACCAACTTCCGTGAGGACGCGACGGTTTGATCGTTCAGCGATTTTACTGAAGCATGAACACGCATGCTCGCCATGAAGGCGGGAAAGTTGTTCGACGTTGCCTCTGCCACTCGTTCCGCTTCGTTTTGCGCCACGAAAGGCGTGATGCCTGGGCGCAGTCTGCCCACCATTCGAAAGCTCCAAACGATTGCGCCCGAGGAAAGCTCTTCTCGCGTGAAGCTCATGGGAACCCACAGTTCGCTTTGATTCAATCTCCCGGGCATGAGCGGGAATTCGAAGCCCGGCGGCATTACTCCGATTACGCGATAAGGCTTGCGGTCGAGCAGAATGGTGGAATTCAAGAGGGCAGGATCACCGTGGAGCCGGTCTTTCCAAAATTTGTAACTGACCACCGTGACCTGGTCCCTCTGATCGTCTTCTCGTTGCGTGAAGTACCGTCCCAGGATCGGCGCGACTCCCAAAGCTTCGAACACGCCTCCTGAAAAACGCGCCGCAACCACGCGCGTGGACTCGGCGGATCCGGAAAGTTCAAAACCGGTCTGTTGATAACCTCCGATCCATTCAAAACTCGCAGCCGTGTCACGCTGATAAGCTCGAATGTCCGGCGCCGTCACACCGGCGTCGTGATTTTCGCCCAGGTCGGCGCCCTCCAGCACGTCGGAGATCGCCATCAGCCGATCCGGGTGCGGAAAAGGCAATGGACGAAGCAGCACTGCCTCAAAGATGGAAAAGACGGCAGTGGCGGCGCCGACTGCGATCGCGAGCATGAGGACGGAGGCTGCGACGAATCCGGGAGATCTCAGTAGTTTACGAAAAATGATGGATACGCTCTGCAACAAGAGCCGAGTTTATCATGCGATAAAAGCTGGGCTCCGTGTGCCACACTAGTGGATCGACCCTCATGAAGTTGTTTCCTGAAAGCGCAGACGATTTGGCCGGAATGCTGCTGGATGCGGCGGCCCAGCAGCAGGCGATCGTGCTGTACGGCAACGCGACGAAGGATCAGATGGGCGGTCCTATCGCGCCGGCGGACGTTTCCATTTCTACCCAGAAGCTGAACCGCGTGCTGCAATACGAACCGCGCGATTTGACCATCAGTGTGGAGGCGGGGATTTCTTATCGAGAGTTGAGCCGGGTTTTGGCGGAGCATCGCCAGATGGTTCCGCTCGATCCGGCGTTTGCCGATCGCGCTACGCTTGGCGGAATTGTGGCCGCGAACGTGAGCGGTCCCCGGCGGCGGTGGTATGGAACGGCGCGCGATATGGTGATCGGCATGACGTTCGCGACGCTCGAAGGCAAATTGGTCCAGACCGGCGGCATGGTGGTGAAGAACGTTGCGGGGCTCGACATGGGCAAGCTCATGATCGGATCGTATGGCACACTGGCCGCGATCGCGGTTGTCAATTTACGCGTGCATCCAATGCCGCCGGCGACGCGGACATTTGCGGCTGAGTTCAAGCAGGCGGCGGATGCAATCGCGAGACGAGACGAAGTGTTGAAGAGCCAGTTGCAGCCTTTGGCGGTCGATCTGGTGAAAGACGAGTCTAGCTATCGATTGCTGGTCCAGGCCGGCGGAAGCGCGGCGGTGCTGAATCGTTATTCGCACGAGCTGGAGTGGGCGCGCGCAATCGAGGGCGGGGAAGAAGAATCGCTGTGGGAGGAGATTCGGGAGTTCACTCCCCGGTTTCTTGCCGCACATCCGAAAGGCGTGGTGGTTCGGACGCCTTGTGCGTTGTCGGAAGTTGGAAAAGTCATGGATGAACTGCCCGCTCCTGCAATTGCGCGGGCCGGGTCCGGCGTGGTTTGGGGTTATTATGCGCAAATCGGAGACTTGCGGCACGGGGTGATCGAATTTGCGCCGCAGGAAGTGCGCGAGACATGGGAATTGTGGCCGAGACCAGGAAGCGATTTTGAGATGATGAAAAAGATCAAACAAATGTTCGATCCCGGACGCCTTCTCAATCGCGGCAGACTGTATGGCCGCATCTGAAGTGAATCTATACGACAAGCCGCAGCAGAAAGATCTGGACAAGTGCGTCCACTGCGGACTTTGTCTGAACGCATGCCCGACATATCGCGAGCTGCGGGTGGAAATGGATTCCCCGCGCGGACGAATTTATCAGATGGCGCAGGTGGCGAGCGGAGCTGCGGAGATCTCGCCTTCCTATATCGAGCACATCGATCTTTGCTTAGCCTGCCGCGGCTGCGAAACTGCTTGTCCATCCGGTGTACAGTACGGGCGCTTGGTGGAAGCCGCGCGTGCGGACATCGAGAGCAAGATTAAGCGGCCATGGAAAGAACGATTGATCCGGCACCTTGTGTTCCGCAAGCTGCTGCCTTCGCGCTGGAATCTCACGCTGGCGGGCGCGCTGCTTTATCTCTATCAAGCAACCGGTTTGCAGCGCCTGGTTCGAACGCTCGGGTTCTTGCCGCGCAAGTTGCGGGAAGCGGAGAGTCTGGCGCCTGCGGTAGAGACGCCGTTCTTTTTTCGCTACTACGGAAGCGTGCAGCCAGCGGAGGGTGTTCAACGGTATCGTGTCGCGTTCCTAGGCGGATGCATCGCGAACATCAGTTTTGCGCGATTGAACGAAGCGACCATCCGTGTGCTTAGCAAGAACGGCTGCGAAGTCTCGATTCCGGCGGGACAAGGATGTTGCGGAGCGCTCCACGTGCACGCGGGATTGCGTGAGGAAGCGCGCGAGTTGGCGCGCAGAAACATCGATGCTCTGCTAGACGGAAATTACGACGCTATCCTCACGAATGCGGCCGGGTGCGGATCCACGCTGAAGGAATACGGCGAGCTGCTGGAGCACGATCCACATTATGCGGAAAAGGCCCTGAAGTTTTCAGCGCGGATGAAGGATGTGACGGAGTTTCTGGCATCCATCGAATTGAACCAGAATCTGCACGCGATTCGAAAGACCGCCACTTACCAGGATTCCTGCCACCTGTCGCACGGACAGAAAATCAGATCCGCGCCGCGGCTGTTGCTCGCATCCGTGCCTGGCCTGGAGTTGCGCGAAATGCAGCTGTCCGATTTGTGCTGCGGAAGCGCGGGTATCTATAACGTGGTCCACACCGATATGTCGATGGCGCTGCTCGAAAAGAAGATGGCGTCGGTGAATGCGACGGGCGCCGAAGTGATCGTTACCGCGAATCCGGGCTGCATGTTGCAACTGGCCGCAGGCGTGAAGAGATTCGGGCGAGGACAAAAGGTGGCGCACGTCGTAGAGCTGCTGGATGAGGCGTACGGAAAGCGCTGAGCGATGAATGTGCTCGACTTTCCGCATTCGGTGGTCGCGTTCGCGGCAGCGTTTCTCGCCGGCGCGATTAACTCGATTGCCGGCGGCGGAACGCTGGTTTCTTTCCCAACGCTGATTTGGCTCGGACTGCCCTCGGTGACGGCGAACGCGACCAGCACGGTGGCCATCTGGCCGGCGTCCGTCAGCAGCATGTTCGGATATCGCAGAGAGCTGAGCACGGCCGCGCCTCGGATGCTGTTGCTGGTGATCCCGAGCTTGATCGGCGGAATCGCCGGGGCGCTTCTGCTGCGCATCACGCCTCCGGTGGTTTTCGATGCCCTGGTGCCGTTTCTGATCTTGTTCGCCACCCTGCTGTTCATGGCGCAGGAGCCGATTCAGCGCAGGCTGAAAACTGCTGATGCCGCCGAGCGAACGACAACCAATTGGCTGATGGGCGCTCTGGCTTTCCAGCTTTTCGTCGCGCTGTACGGCGGATATTTTGGGGCGGGCATCGGAATCCTGATGCTGGCGGCGATGAGCATCATGGGCCTGTCCGACATCCATCAGATGAATGGGCTGAAAAACTTTTTCGGCGGATGCATAAATGGCGTCGCAGCCATCTATTTTATTTGGGCGCGGATGGTTTACTGGCCGTTTGTCGTGATCATGGCGTTGGGTGCGATTGCCGGCGGATATACCGGCGCCGGCCTGGCCCGGCGGATCGGGCGTACGGCCGTGCGGCGCATTGTAATTCTGATTGGATTCGCCATGGCGGTTTCGCTGTTTGTTAAGTTTTTGGCGAAGCGATGAATTCCCTAATATCCGCGTTCACTTCAGCCGGTTTCTCGTGGATCACCCAGTGTGTTCCATCGGGAATCCGCTTGATGGTGAGTTGCGGAACGAACTGATCGAGGCCATCCAGATTCTGCGTGAGCAGCGCGGTGTCTTTCTCACCCCAGATGACCAGCGTCGGAACTTTCACCGTGAGCGCGCTGGGATCGAGCGCGAAATTTCCGGTTGACGGTTGTCCTTCTTTGCCCGTGGGCGGCCCGACATGGTTGGCGCGATAGTAATTCAATCCGCCCGTGAGCGCGCCGGGCTGCGACCATGCTTTGATGTATTCCTGTTTGTCTTCTTCAGTGAATGCGCCGCTCTTCAATCCAGCGCCTAGTACGGCGCCGACCAATCCGGCGTAATTGTTTGCGGAAAGCATCTTCTCGGCATTTTCGCCGCGGAACATCAGCATGTACTGGCTGGCTTTTTGTTGAGCCGGATCGGAAGTGAGGAGTTTCGCGAACACGCCGGGATGCGGCGCGTTGATGATCACCAGTTTCGAAAGATAATCCGGATGCGCGATGGCGAATGACCAGGCCACGGCGCCGCCCCAATCGTGCGCCACAAGCACGAATTTCTTGTGATGCGACAGATGATCGGCTAAAGCGCGGATGTCCTCCACCAGCGGTGCCATCTTGTATTGATCCAGATCAGCCGGCTTGTCGGACAGGTTGTAGCCGCGCATGTCCGGCGCGACGGCTTGATGGTCCTTTGAGAATTCGACGAGCTGATTTTTCCATTCGTACCAGAACTCGGGAAATCCGTGCAGAAAAAGGATCAGCGGGCCCTTACCGGCGGTCACGTAGTGCAGCCGGACACCATTCACTTTGACGTATTTGTCCTTGAGCATCGACTTCTCCTTCTTACCCGAGGCCAGGCAGCACCCGGCGACCAGCACTCCAAAAAGGACTCCTCGCACGCATCGATAGAGCATGAAGGAAGACTACGCCGTGGAGCGCCGCAAAGTCAATGGACGATTAAGAACGTTCGGGCGGAACGTCCACGATCTTGGCGTGACGCCATAGTCGGTCAAGATCGTAATAGGTGCGGGCTTTTTCGGAAAAGACGTGGATCAGGTAGTCGCCATAATCCGCCAGCACCCATTCGGCATTATCGAAACCCTCGACGCTGACCGGATGTTCCCCGACATCGTTCAGTTGACGGCCAATCTCCTCGGCGATCGCCTGGATTTGTCGTGGATTGCTGCCGGTGGCGACGACGAAGAAGTCGGCGAAGGAAGTGACCTCGCGCAGATCGAGCACGCGAATGTCGGTAGCTTTTTTCGACTCAGCAGCGCGAGCTGCGATGAGCCAGGCTGGAGTGGAGACCGGTGCCAGCTTCTGACGGGCGGTGTTACGTGGGTCGGGTATAGCTCGATGAATCTCCTACCTGTATGGTACACTGAATTTATCCATGCGACAATTGCTCCCGGCACTTTTGTCAATTGGCGCACTGGCTGCGTTCGCGGAAACTCCCTCCACAGATCCGTCGCAGAGCATAGTCAACAAAAGAATTGAGCTGGCTCAAGCGGAAATCGAGAAAATCACAACTCTGGTCGCGGCCGGATCTCTTCCAAAGTTAAGACTGCAACAAGCGGAGCAAGATCTGGCTGACGTGCAGGACGATGCGGTGCTCGCCCGGACGCTTTATGGCGAACTGCCAGTGGAGAACCTGAACCAGCAACTGATCGACGACATGGTGGCCGCGGCACAGCGGCGCGTGGAACGCCAACAATCGCGCGTGGATGCTGCCATGAAATTAGTGGATGAGGGCATCACGGCGAAGTCATCGCTCGAAGCTCCGCAGCAAGAGCTCGCCGAACGGCGCATGAATCTGGATCTGGCGCATTCCCGCGCTCACCTCATGGGCGAACTGGCAGCGCTCTCTAAGTACGAAAAAGCCAATGCGGAAATCCAGGCTGCGACTCGCGTCGACTATCGCGACATGTTCGGGCCGGGAATGGAACATTACGAAGGCAGCGGCAGCTTCACCGAATCGCGTGACTTAAAGCCGCTCGCGGTAGCATTCAAGAAAAAGTTCGACCATCCATTGCCGATTAGCGCCGAAGGCGAAACGGATTTGCATCGCGCTTTGGGATTCGACCATTCCGGCCGAGTGGATGTGGCCGTCAATCCCAGCGATCCGGAAGGCGTGTGGCTGCGCCGTTATCTCAAGTCGCGCCAGATTCCTTACTACGCATTTACGCGCGCGATCCCGGGCAAGGCAACCGCGGCGCACATTCACATCGGCACCGGAAGCACCCGTTTGCATAACGCCGACTAATGGCATTAGTCCCGCGAGTCTTTCTCACAGCCGAGCAGATTCAGAAGCGCGTGCGCGAGATGGGCGACCAAATCTCGAACGATTTTCCGCAAGGGCCGATTTACCTGATCGCCATTCTTAAAGGCGCGTTTATGTTCCTGGCGGATTTATCGCGCGCCATCCGCACGCCATCGCGCATCGAGTTCATCGGGATTTCAAGCTACGGCCGCGGCAAGACGACATCCGGTCAAGTGAAGGTCACCAAGGATTTGGATGTTTCCATTGAAGGGCATCACGTTCTGGTGGTGGAGGACATCGTCGACAGCGGCGTGACGTTGACCTATCTGATGAACCTGCTAAAGCAGCGCCGGCCGAAATCGCTGAATATCGCGACGTTGCTCGACAAGCCCGACCGCCGGCTGCGTCCAGTAGAAGTGGCGTACGTCGGCTTCAAAATCCCGGATGAGTTCGTAGTAGGCTACGGTCTCGACTTCGCCGAGGATTATCGGAATCTTGGGGATATTTGTGTGCTCGGGGAAGTTGGGGTTGGGGTTTCGGGATTGGGGATTGGGGAGACGGGGCTCGTCAAGAGTTGAGATTTTCCGTTGCTGAATTGACTATCTGGGCGTGGTGGTCAAAAGCTATCGTGATCTTGATGTGTGGCGCCTTGGACTGGATCTCGCTGAGGCGGTCTATCAATGCACCTCTTTGTTTCCCAAAAATGAGGTTTTTGGCCTCGCTGCTCAGATGCGTCGCGCTGCGGTCTCTGTTCCCTCCAATATTGCCGAGGGTCGTGCCCGCAGCTCTACGAAGGAGTTTCTGAAATTCTTGGCGGTTGCTCGCGGTTCGCTCGCCGAACTCGAAACGCAATTTGAATTAGCTATTCGGCTAGGTTATGCAGACAGGAGCATTCACCCTGTAATATCTCTGTCTGACGAAGTTGGAAAAAAGCTCACCTGTCTCCAAAAGTCGCTCAGAGCGAGACTGGCCGCAATCCCTAAGCCCTAATCCCTAAACCCCAGCAGGCTTCACAACCGGCGGCGGCAATTCCCTCGCCTCGCAGGCGGATTGGAAGCCGCACACTTTGTGCTGCCCGTCACAGAATGGCTTGTTTTGCGATTGGCCGCAACGGCACAAGGAAATTACTTTGCGTCCGGCTAGGCCGTACTCGTTGCCTGCTGCGTCGTGAATCGTAAAATCGCCTTCAATCCGGATCGCTCCGTTGTTATTTACTGTGATCTTGGTGGCTGCCATCACTCGTGATCGTAGCAGATCGATATAATGTGACGATTATGGCTGGCATCGCCGATGTTCGTTACGCGTTCCGGCTGCTCGCCAAGACTCCCGCTGTTACGCTGGTTGCGCTGCTTTCGCTCGCGCTCGGAATCGGCGCCAACACCGCGATCTTCGGAGTGATCAACGCGCTTTTGTTGCGTCCTTTGCCGGTTCATCAGCCGGAGCGATTGGTAAAAATCCAAAAGTTGGATGCGCAGCATCCGAGTCAGGGCGGGGAGTTGTCGCTCGCAACACTGCGCGAGATCCAGCAGCATGTCCCGGCGTTTTCCAGTGTCTTTGCCTGGATGGGCGGTGGAGTCGGCAACTTCGAGGCGAATGGCGTGCGGTACGCCGGAAGCATCGACACGGTAGCCGGCGATTATTTTGAAACGTTGGGTGTCCATGCTGTTTTGGGGCGCATGCTTCGCAACGATGACCAGCGAGCCGCTGTGATCAGCTATGGCTGCTGGCGCACCCGCTTCGCCGCCGATCCGAACGTGGTGGGGAAAATTATTCGTATAGACGATCAGCCGCTCACGATTGTGGGTGTTGCACCGGAAGATTTCGGCGGCCTGATTGTCGATATTGCCGCCGAGGCAACGGTTCCTGTGGGCTATCGCGGCGTCGAATTGAAGTACCGGGAAAACTTCTGGTATGACGTGATTGCCAGGCTGAAGCCCGGCGTAAGCATGGAACAAGCGGACGCTCAGATGCGCGTGTTGTGGCCCGGGATTTTGAAATCCACCGTACCGGACAATCTGCAGGGACAGCGGCGTGAGGCGTTCTTTAAACTGCAGTTCGAAATGCGGCCGGCGGCACGGGGCAATTCTTATATGCGAGGCCGTCTGCAGAAACCGCTCGGGATTCTGATGGCGTTGGTCGGCGCGGTGCTGCTGATTGCTTGCGTGAATCTCGCCAACCTGCTGCTGGCTCGGGCCGCAGCGCGCCGGCACGAGTTCGCCATGCGCGTGGCTTTGGGCGCTCCGCGCCGGCAACTGATTCAGATGTTGCTCAGCGAAGCGTTGCTGCTTTCGATCACTGGCGCGGCCGCGGGAATCCTGATCGCGCGCTGGACGTCGCGCTGCCTGCTGGACAGTTTCTGGGCAGGCTACGTCCCGTTATTCATCGATCCGGCGCCGGATATCCGTGTTCTGATTTTCACCGCGATGCTTGCAATCGCCACCGGCGTGCTGTTCGGAATCGTTCCGGCCTGCCGAATGAGCCGTTCCGATCCAGCGGCAACGTTGCGCCAAACATCGCGCACCACCGGCGTCCACACGGGGCGGTTCAGCGGTGCGTTGGTGATCGCGCAAGTCGCGCTCTCGCTCATTCTGCTTTTGGGCGCGGGATTGTTCGTCCGCAGTCTCAGGAATCTCGAAACTGTCGATCTTGGTTATCGTCGCGATCACATGCTGGTGATGCAGCTTTTTGCGCAAGCCGGACGGGACAAGATTGCGAATCGAACGGAGTATTATCGCGATCAGACGGCACGGCTGTCGAACGTGCCCGGTGTTGCGTCCGTGAGTTATTTGCACAATGGTCCCGCCTCTCGCTTCGAATACGCGGAGCAGGTGTCGAGCAGTGAGGGCGGGGTGATTGTGAAGGCAATCGAAGAGCGCGGCGGGCCGGGAGTTTTCCGCACCATGGGAATGCGCCTGCTGGCCGGCCGCGATTTTGACTGGCGCGACAATGAGCACACGGCGCGCGTAGCGGTGATCAGCGAAAGTCTGGCGCGGGCGTTGTTTCCGAATCGGAATCCAATCGGCCGCACCATTGATGCCGGCGCCGAGCCTGAGCATAAGGGCCTCACCATCATCGGAGTCGTGAATAGCGCTAGCCTGTGGAAGTTTGAAAGCCACGAGCCGATGGCTGTTTATCTTGCGCTGATGCAGGAGCCGACTTACGACCAGGCCAGCGTGGTGATCCGTACGCTTGGCGCGCCGCAGACCATTGCGTCCGCGGCGGAACAGGCACTCGAAGCTCAGGGATACCAATACTCGCTCCGGACTCGCACGTTGGAACAGAGAACGGCAGAGATGCTGACTTCCGAGCGCGTGATTGCCATGTTGGCCTCCGGCTTCAGTGTCTTAGCTTTGTTGCTGGCGGCAGTTGGACTCTACGGCATCCTGTCCTACGCAGTGACGCAGCGGATACCGGAAATCGGGATTCGCATGGCGCTGGGCGCCGCTCGTGCCGACGTACTGCGAATGATTTTGGGAGTGGTGATGCGGGTGGTCATCCTTGGCGTTGCTGTCGCTGCGCCGGTGGTGGTTATCTGCGGCAAGCTGATCCGTGGAATGCTGTTTGGCGTAACGGCCGCGGACCCGGTTACGATAGCGGTTGCAGTTCTTACATTAGCCGTCACGGCGGCGATCGCCGGTTTTATTCCGGCGCGCAGAGCGTCGCGGGTGGATCCGATGGTTGCGCTCCGGTCCGAGTGATGTATTCGCGAAGAACACTGGGGATTGCGTGCTGGCTGGCCGCAAATCTGGCACTCGCGCAAACCGAGCCT
>DATGIH010000116.1:0-5018 GCA_035295865.1 Bryobacteraceae bacterium | reverse complement strand
TGGCAGATGAAGCGCCGCTTTACGACCGTCCGCACACCAAGCCGTATCGGCCGGCGCCGCTCGATCCGCCGCAGCCGATTCCGGCCTCGAAGTCCGTGCAGAAGGATCTGATTGCGCTGCTTTCTTCCGCCGATATCTGCTCCAAGCGGTGGGTCTGGGAGCAGTACGATCATCTGGTTCGCAGCAACACACTGGCCGGACCGGGCTCGGATGCCGCCATCATTCGCATCAAGGAAACCGGCACGTCGATCGCGATGTCGCTGGATGGCAACGGCCGCTACTGCGCGCTCGATCCGCGCGAGGGAACCAAGTTGATCGTCGCGGAGTGCTGCCGCAATCTTTCGACGGCTGGCGCGTTTCCCGTTGCTGCGACAAATAATTTGAACTTCGGGAATCCGGAGCGGCCGGAGATCATGGCGCAGCTTGTGGAATCCATCGAAGGGATGCGCGAGGCCTGTGAGTTTTTCGAAACGCCGATCACCGGCGGCAACGTGAGCTTGTACAACGAAACGCTGGGCGAGCCGATCTTTCCGACTCCCGTGATGGGTATCGTCGGACTGATGAAGACCGCGCAGCCCACTCCGGTTTGCTTCCAAAATCCAGATCGCGCAGTGATTTTGCTCGGCGGATTTGGTTCGACGGACGACGTACACTTCGGCGGAACGCAATATGCCAAAGTAATCCTGAAATCGATGTGGGGACTTCCACCCGCGCTCGATATGGATTACGAAAAGCGCGTGCAGCAGGCGATCCGCGAGATTGTTGGCGCTGGTTTAGCCGAGTCCGCACACGATTTGAGCGATGGCGGACTGGCTGTTGCCATCGCGGAGGCGAGTTTCGGACCCGCAAACGTGGGTGCGAGCATCGAAATTCCGCCGGGAACGCGGGCCGAGTTCGCCTTGTTCCATGAAGCCCCCTCTCGCATCTTGATTTCAACATCTCAGCCCGAAAATGTTCTGGCAATCGCGCAAAAATTTGGAGTGGAAAGCGCGCGTATCGGTGTTACGATGAAAGAGCGGTTACGAATTGATTGCGATTCGAAGAGTCTGGTCGATTGCACTCTGACGGAGGTTCGTGAACCTTGGGGAACATCATTGGAACAAATGCTGCGCCAGGCATGACGGCGCGTTTCCCTTTTGCCGGAGATCCGCACGACGACAAGCTGCATGAAGAGTGCGGCGTATTCGCCATCTACGGACATCCGGAAGCCGCCAATCTTACCTACCTCGGGCTTTACGCACTGCAGCATCGCGGCCAGGAAAGCGCAGGCATCGCGACCAGCGACAACCGGGAAATTCGCTGCTTCAAGGCGATGGGCCACGTCGCGGATATCTTCACGCCGGAACAGATCGCCTGTCTGCCCGGCGATCACGCTATCGGACACACGCGCTATTCCACCGCCGGCGATACGGTGGTAATGAACGCGCAACCATTCTCTGTCGCTTGCAACAAGGGACAGATCGCGGTCGCGCACAACGGTAACATTACGAATGCGGGCGAATTGCGGCGTGAGCTGGAACGCGAAGGGTCGATCTTCCAGGCATCGAGCGACACAGAAGTAATTTTGCACCTGGTCGCCCGGTCGCGCGAGCGAACGCTGGCCGGCGCGCTGCGCGAAGCTTTGTTGCAGCTCGAAGGTGCATTTTCATTGGTATTTTTGGCCCGCGACCGCATCATTGTGGCGCGCGATCCCCACGGATTCCGGCCGCTCGCGTTCGGTGAACTGCAAACCGATCACGGAAAAGCCTACGTCTTCGCTTCGGAAACCTGCGCATTCGACCTCATCAGCGCCGACTACATCAACGATGTCGAACCGGGCGAGATGGTCTGCATCGGCCCTGAGGGATTGACGAGAGAGCGCTTCGCTCCCGAAGGTCCGCATGCGCAGTGCGTTTTCGAACATGTCTATTTTTCGCGCCCGGATTCTATCGTTTTCGGACGCCCGGTGCAGCAATCGCGCGAGAATCTCGGCCGATTGTTAGCGCAAGAATCCGGCGTGCCGGCCGATGTTGTGGTTCCCGTCCCGGACTCGGGCGTCGCCGCTGCGATCGGATATTCCGCCGAATCCGGAATTCCATTCCGGCAGGCCTTGATCCGCAACCATTATGTTGGCCGCACGTTCATTGAACCGTCGCAGGCCATCCGCGATTTCGGCGTCAAGCTGAAATTGAACCCGGTTCGTCATCTGCTGGAAGGCAAGCGAGTCATCCTAGTTGACGATTCGCTGGTGCGCGGAACCACCAGCCGCAAGATTGTCCGGATGGTTCGCAACGCGGGAGCCACCGAAGTCCACATGCGGATTTCCTGCCCGCCGACCATTTCCCCTTGCTTCTATGGCGTGGACACGCCCCGCGAAAATGAGCTGATCGCGGCCAATCATTCCATCGAAGAGATCCGCAATTTCGTGGAGGCGGATTCGCTGGCGTATCTCTCGCTCGATTCCTTGCGCCGCGCAGTGGCGGATAATAACAAGCAATTCTGCTACGCCTGCTACACGCGCGATTATCCTACGGAATTGGTCCAGATCGAAGAGCTCGTGGAAGCCAGAGGCCGCCGGCGTTAGCGTAGCGCACGCACTCGTGCGTGCCTCGTTCACACTCGTGTGAACGCCTTGAAAACGTGTTCGCAAGAGTGCGAACACTGCACGTTAAGAACGTGCGCCACATCTTAATACAAAATCGACGGCAGATAAGCGCCCACCGGCTCGTTATACAAACCAATCGTCATCAGCGTCATCGGCTCAACCACGCGCAGCCCCTTTTCCAGGCACCAGCGAAACAGTTCCGCATTGCGCGTCGGCACAAGGATGCCGGGGCCGGCGAAACTTTGCGCCGAGCCGATGAGCGCTTGAAGATCCAAATTGGATAGAGCAACAGAGTGCCCGAAGAAGGCGAACGCCGAGGTGTATCCAGTAATTCTTCCCCCGCGTTCGACCACAAACGCGGTCCCTTGCCCGATGGAATCCTTCAACTGCCCGCCGCGGTTATGCCCGTGGACCGTTTGGCACACACGATTGCACGCCTCTAAATCCGAAAGCTGCGCCGGACGCACCGAGTAACCATCCAGCGCCAACCCAAGCGCGGGGCCCTGCATCACAGAAAGAGGCTCGCGCACGTCGAATCCGAGCTTCGCATAAAGCGACAAAGACCGATTGTGAAACGCCGCTTGCACCAGCCGCAGGCCAGCAGCGCTCCGCGCCGACGCCCGATGCATCACCGCTTCCATGAGCTGCCGCCCGGCGCGCGCGTTCTGTACGGCTGGGTCGACCGTGATAGGTCCGATACCGGCCACGGAATCGCGCTCGTCAAGGCAATTGCTGCCGACAATGCGGCCGTCCTGCTCGGCGACGACGCAATAAAATCCGGGGTGCGTAAACATCGAGCGCAGAATTTCCACGCCCACTTGAGGAACCGGCACATCGGGCGGAAAATTGTGATCGGTATTGATTTTGTGGAAGGCCTGATAGCAGATTTGTCCGCAGATCTCGGCGTCTTCTGGCGTTGCAGCTCGGATGATCATGGTCTGAGGCAGTCTATCAACGTGGCAGGCGCAGAATCAAATCACGATGACCGTCGATCTGTTCGCCCTCCCGCGATCTTCGAAGGTGTCTAAGCTCACCTCCGCCAGCTAAACTAGAAAGACATGTCTGCCACTCTTGCAGCCTCGGCGCTGCGCGTTCCGCACTCCCGCATCCGCGAACTGGCTGAAATCGCTATGGGGATGGATGGTGTTCTGAAGCTCTATTTCGGCGAATCGAACCTGCCGACCCCCGAATACATCAAGCGCGCCGCGCAAAAAGCCATGGCCGATGGCTTCACGTTTTACACCGAAAACGCCGGACTCCCGTCGCTTCGCAAAGCGCTCGCGCGCTACTACCAGGAACAGCAGGGCGTCGAACTGGACCCCACAGGCGAGATCGTCATCACGGCATCCGGCGTCCAGGCGCTGAACGTCGGCATTCGCTGTCTGCTCGATCCGGAAGATGAAGCGCTGGTGCTGACACCGGCTTGGCCGAATGGAGCATCCAATGTCGCGATGGCAAACGCGAAAGCCATCGAGATTCCGCACCCGCTGGTTGGCGATCGTTATCAAATCGATTTCGCTGCGCTCGAAGCCGCCGTCACTCCGCGCACGCGGATGCTGCTGTATACGTCGCCTTCGAATCCGTTGGGTTGGGTAGCCACCGTCGAAGAGCAGCGCCAGCTTCTCGATTTCACTCGCCGCCACAATTTGTGGCTGATGGCCGACGAAGTTTACGAACGCTTGAACTATACGGGGCCGAAACCGACATCGCCCGCGCCCAGCATCTTGAAGCTCGCCACGCGTGACGACGCCGTGATCGTGGTGCAATCGTTTTCCAAGATGTACTGCATGACCGGATGGCGGCTCGGCTGGCTGGTATCGCGCCGCGATTTATGCGCGCGCGCCACGCAACTCAACGAGTTCATCATTTCGCACGCGCCCAGCTTTGCGCAGCGCGCGGCCGAGACCGCATTGCTGTGGGGAGAAAATGCGCTGGCTGAGATGCTCGCCCGCCTGAAAGAAAATCGGGACTTCTGCCTGGCCGCGATGGCCAAAATGCCGCGCGTCACAGTGCCGAAGCCGGATGGCGCGTTCTATCTGTTCCCCAAAATCGCAGGCATGACGGATTCGTTCGACTTCTGTAAACGTCTGCTGATGGACACGCACGTGGGACTCGCACCCGGCGTCGCGTTTGGAGCGGGCGGCGAAGGGTCGGTGCGAATTTGCTACGCCGCCGAACGCCAGATCGTCCAGGAAGCGATGGCGCGCTTCGCTATGTTCCTGAAGTAGTGCCGCGCCTTTGCGCGAATAGCCACGCGGCCAAATCGGGTTCCGAGTAAGCTTTGTCCCAGGAGTTGTGGCTCACGCCCGGATACTCGGTGTACTTCACGCCGCTCCCGATCTCCTTCAGCGCTGCCACCATTTTTCGCGATTCCGTAACGGGCACCGTGTCATCGTCGGCGCCGTGAAAGACCCAAACCGGAAGCTTCCTGCCG
>DATGIH010000115.1:0-28523 GCA_035295865.1 Bryobacteraceae bacterium | reverse complement strand
GATACTCGAGCAAGCTGGGACCGGCGAACCACGGCATGTTGCGGCTGCGGCGGACCACGTTATCGCCCGCGAGCGCACTGATCGGCAGGAAATAGGTGTGCGGCGCTGTCAGATGCGATAGAAATTGGCGGAACTCAGCTTCGATGGCGTGAAAAACATCGGGGTCGTAGCCGACCAGATCCATCTTGTTCACCGCAATGGCGAAGTTCGGGATCCCGAGCAGCGACGCGATGGATGCGTGGCGCCGCGACTGCGGCAGCACACCGTTGCGCGCATCGATCAGGATGATGGCGAGATCGGCGGTCGAGGCACCCGTCGCCATATTGCGCGTGTACTGCTCATGGCCGGGCGTGTCCGCGATGATGAATTTGCGCCGCGCGGTCGCGAAGTAGCGATAGGCTACGTCGATGGTGATGCCCTGCTCGCGCTCCGCGCGCAGGCCGTCGGTGAGCAGCGAGAAATCGATGGGACCGGCAGAACGGTTGACGGAAGCCTTCGTGACGGCCTTCAACTGGTCTTCGTAAATACTCTGCGAATCAAAAAGGAGACGGCCGATCAGAGTGGATTTACCATCGTCCACGCTGCCGGCCGTCGTAAATCGCAGCAAATCCTTCGCACGCTCTTGCGAAAGGAACTCTTCAATCTCGAAAGCGGGAACAGGATCGACGGCGGCCACCATTAAAAGTATCCCTCACGCTTCTTGATTTCCATGGAGCCTTCCTGATCGTGATCGATCACGCGGTTTTCGCGTTCCGATCTTCGGAAAGAAACCAGCTCCTCAATAATTTTGGGTACGGTGTCCGCGTCGGAACGAATGGCGCCGGTGCAGGGGCTGCATCCGAGCGATCGCATGCGGCAGCGCACCATTTGCGGACGTTCGCCCGGCAGGAGCGGAACGAAAGATTGCTCCAGCGGAATCAGCGAATCGCCCCGCACCAGCATCTCTCGATCCTTGGCGAAATACATCGGCACGATCGGGATATTTTCAACGTGGATGTATTGCCAGACATCCATCTCGGTCCAATTGGAAAGCGGGAAGATGCGCAGGCTCTCGCCCGGATCGATGCGCCCGTTGTAGAGGCTCCAAAGCTCTGGCCGCTGGTTCTTCGGATCCCACTGGCCTTTGGCATCACGGAAAGAAAAGATGCGTTCTTTGGCGCGGGATTTCTCTTCGTCGCGGCGCGCGCCGCCCATGGCCGCGTCGAATCCGCCGGCGCGCAGGCCATCCAGCAGAGCTTTGGTCTTGAGCAATCCACAGCAGCGCTGCGTTCCGAGCCGAAAAGGATTTGCACCATCGGCGATGGCTTCCTGGTTGGTGTGAACCAGCAGCTTTACGCCGAGCTCGCGCGTATACGCATCGCGGAATTCGATCATCTCGCGAAATTTGTATGTGGTGTCGATGTGCAGCAACGGAAACGGAATCGCGCCCGGGTGAAAGGCTTTCTGAGCGAGCCTCAACAGGACAGAGGAGTCCTTGCCAATGGAATAGAGCATCACCGGCCGCTGGAATTCGGACGCCACTTCCCGCATGATGTGGATGCTCTCGGCTTCGAGCAAGCGAAGATGTCCAAGCTGGGACATTGTTTCCATCATAGCACGCAATCTACCCAATATCTATTGAGATAGAGATGTTAGTTAGGTAAGTCCTTCTTGTTTAATATCTTCCAGAAGTCTGGGGCCTGCGTTCTTGGGATAACCGAAGTCCCAAAAAGGATTGGCGGCGGACGATTCCCAGATCCGGGTGTCGCGATCTGTCAGCAGGCTTTCGAAACGGCGGTCGAGGTCTCGAACGTCGTCGTCGAACCCGAGCATCGCCAGGATGCCTCGCAAATCCAGGTCGTTGCGGTAGTCTTCGAGTCCCAACTTGTATCCGTGCTCCACTTCCTCGACGAACTTGCGGTACCGTTCAATTAACCCTGCGCGTCCAGCGCGAGCGATGTGTTCGGGATATCCGTTATCGCGAAGATAGGCCGCCATCTCGGAATCGGTCACGTCAGTATGGCCTCCGGGCTTGTCTGCGGAAATAACGCTCGCCGTCGTTGGGGATGAAAAAGGTGCGGATGGTCCCGTTTCGGTTGTAGGCTCCGAAGTATCCGTGGCGGCGATCGAAGCGGCTGAATTCTCCGTCGGGACGGCGGGCTTCCAGGATCGGGCCGCCGGGCGGAAGGTCGCGCAACTCCTGCGCCAGCCGCAGGTATTCGCCGATCGTGATGTGTCCGAACTCTGCGCCGTGCTTGGCGTAATGTTCTTCGAGCTGGGCGCGGCTGCGGAATCCGGGGCCGGCGGCGAGGAGGAGCAGAGCGGTAAGGACGAAGCCGATCAGGAGGCGGGTTGGGTTCACGTTTTTATTAGACCGCAACGAGCCGATGTTCGCGGACATAAGGCGCATGCGTCGCCATGAGTGGCGACGCGGCACGCAAAGTGCGTGCGCTACGGAATCGCCCACTTGCGCTGGATTGGCAGGCCGAAGCGCTGGAGGACGGCTTCTACATCTTTCTCCGACAGGCGCGTCGCGTCATACTCCACCGACAGTTTGTCCAGCGCCGGAGCCACGCGGACTTGGAAGATGCCGTAGTGGCTGTGCACGTCCGCCACTTTGGTTGCGTCCGCGTCGGTGAGGGGTCGAACGAGGTCGTATCCCAATTCAATCTTGGTCATCGCTTCTTCCAAGGGTATCATCGCTCAACTGGCCTAGCTTCCACTGGATTTGCCGCAGCATGCCGAGCCACACCTCCGCGTCGTGCGCTGGAAGGTCCAGCCTTCGGACCAGGCGGCGGATCTTCGCTTGCGTGCTTGCAGAGTGCACGTAGCCGGAACTCACCAGCACTTCGGTCAAGCGTGTGGTCATGCGTTCCAAGTCTTCGGCGCTCGCGAGTTTTCGTGGCTCCGGTTTTGCTACCGCGCGGCGCCGCGTCAGCTCATACAAGCAGACCGCGACGGCTTGCCCAAGATTCATCGAGCCTTCGGTGCCGATGCGCACAAGCCAGTGGCAATGGCTCAGATCGTCGTTCGACAATCCGAATTTTTCGGATCCGAAAAGCAGAGCTGCAGAGCCCGTAGCCAAATGTTTTTGCAGAACGCGTCCGCCGTATTCGAGCGTTCGGAGCGGATGCTGCAGCTCGCGGTGACCGAGCGCCGTGGTGCCCACCACCAGCGTGCAATCCGCCACGGCTTCTGCAACTGTTGCAAATTCTTCGGCGCGTTGTAAGATGTCGTGCGCGCGGACAGCGGACTTTGCCTCCTGATACGCAACTTGGTATGGATTCACCAGCCGCAGCCGCGAGAATCCGAAGTTGCGCATGGCTCGCGCGGCCGCGCCGATGTTCAAAGGATTTCGCGTAGCGACTAACACCACGCGCAGACGATCGGGATTACTCGAGATACGTGTATCCGTTCAGCCCATCCTCATAGAACCGCAGCAGCCGCCCGGACTCTTCGTAGCCGATTTTGCCGTCGCGCAGCGCGGTTTCCACATCGCGACGGAACTCCTCGAGCAGCGCCTTCGAGTTGAACTGGACATAATCCAGCACTTCGCGCACCGTGTCGCCCTTCACTACTGTGTCAAGCACCACGTCGCCGTTTTCGCCCAGGCTCACATGCACCGCGTGCGTGTCGCCGAACAGATTATGCAGGTCGCCGAGGATTTCCTGATACGCGCCGACGAGAAAAGATCCGAGCAAATACGGTTCGCCGTTGAAGGGATGCAGCGGCAGCGTCTTCTTCACATCGCGCCGGTCGATGAACTGATCGATTTTGCCGTCTGAATCGCAAGAAATATCGCCCAGCACCCCGCTGCGCGAGGGTTTCTCGTCGAGCCGGTGAATGGGCATGATGGGGAAAAGCTGTTTCACCGCCCAACTGTCCGGCATGCTTTGGAAGAGCGAAAAGTTGCAGAAGTAGGTGTCGGAAAGCATTCCGTCGAGCGGTTCCAGCTCTTCCGGATAATAATCCAGCTCTTTGGCCATTTTGTGAATGCGTCGGCAGATGGCCCAGTACAATTTTTCAGCGTGGCTGCGCTGCACCAGCGGCAGATAGCCGAGGCTGAACAGATTCAGCGCGGAATCGAGCGACTGCTGGGCGTCATGAAAACTTTCGAGCAAATTTTTCGAGCTGAGCGATTTATAGGCTTCCTGCAAATCGATCAACGGCTGTTCGGCGTCTTCCGGGACCGGCTCGAACGATTCGTCGCCGAATCCGCTGACGCCAACCACGTTGAAAACCAACACGCTGTGATACGCGGCAATGGCGCGGCCGCTCTCGGTAATGATCGTTGGGTGCGCGACTTCCGCCTCGTCGCAGACGTTTTGGATGTGATAGACGACGTCGTTCGCGTACTCTTGCAGCGTGTAATTTACGCTCGATTCAAAATCCGTTTGTGAACCGTCGTAGTCGATGCCTAACCCGCCGCCGACATCCATGAAATTCAGACCAGCGCCCGCGCGCTTCAGCTCCACGTAAACGCGCGCCGCTTCGATCACCGCGCCTTTGATCTGCCGGATATTCGTGATCTGGCTGCCGAGATGGAAGTGCAACAGTTGCAGACAATCTTCCATTCCGGCCGATTTCATCTGCTCGTGCGCTTGTAATGCTTCTGTAACAGTGAGTCCGAATTTCGAACGGTAACCGCCTGAGGATTTCCAGCGGCCCGATCCTTTGCTCGCCAGCTTCACGCGCAGCCCGATCTCGGGGCGAACTCCGACGCGCTGCGAATGTTTGAGGATGAGATCCAGCTCGGTGTATTTTTCGACGACGGGAATGATCTGCCGGCCGATTTTCTTGGCCAGCATGACCATTTCGATGTACTCGTCATCCTTGAAGCCGTTACAGATGATGGGCGTTTCGTTATCGGCGATCGCGAGCACGGCGAGCAGCTCCGGCTTGGATCCGGCTTCGAGTCCGAAATGATAAGGCCGGCCGTACTTGAAAACTTCCTCGACTACCTGCCGCTGCTGATTGACTTTGATGGGATAAACGCAGCAGTAGTTGCCTTTATAACCGTGCTCGGCGATGGAACTTTGGAATGCCTGATGCAGTTCGCCCAAGCGATGCTTCAAAATCTCGGCAAAGCGGATCAGAATCGGAAGGTAGATGCCGCGCAGTTCCAGTTTTTCGACCAACTCCAGCAGGTCGATGCTGCGAGCCGGATCTTTGGAAGGATGCACCCACAAGTGTCCATTCGCTCCAACGGAGAAATAACCTTTGCCCCAGCTTGCGACATCGTAGACCTCGCCTGCGTCGACGGTGGTCCAACGTTCGGTCGGCTCCCAGACAGTCGTGTCACCCAGTTTCAAAATTCCAAGCCTCCCAGCTTACAGACTCAACCTTCAGTTTCCTTCGATTTACGGTGGAGGGCAAGCATTTTTTTCGAATCCAACCTAAAATGTCTCCATGCTCCTTCCCGCAAAGACTGCGCTGGTAACCGGCGCGGCCAAAGGAATCGGAAAAGGGATCGCGCTGGAGCTTGCCGCCCAAGGTTGTGACGTCGCGATCAACGATTATGCGGACGCTGCTGGCGCCGAAGCGGTTGCGTCTGAGATTCGAGGGCTGGGACGGCGGTCGATGGTGGCGATGGCGAATGTCGGCGATGCCTCCGAGGTGGATGCGATGTTCCGAGCGGTCTTCGAGCAGTTCGGGCGGCTGGATATTTTGGTGAATAACGCAGGAGTCCAGACGTGGAAAGCGCTGCTCGATCTTGAGGAGCGCGAGTGGGACCGGACCATCGATACGAATTTGAAAGGTACCTACCTTTGCACGCAGCGAGCGGGGCGACACATGAAGGAGCAGGGCGGTGGGCGTATCGTGAATATCGGTTCGGGTTGTAATAAGGTTGCATTTCCAAAACTGGTGGATTACACCGCCAGCCGCGGAGGCATCGAGATGTTCACCAAGGTGGCGGCTGTCGAGTTGGGGCCATATGGGATTACGGTGAACTGCGTAGCGCCGGGCGCCATCGAAACCGAGCGGACGAAGCTGGAGGCTGCGGACTTCGCCGGGACGTGGGCGAATCTGACGCCGGTAGGCCGTGTTGGGACGCCAAAGGATGTTGCGAACGCAGTGGTTTTCCTAGCCGGTGAATCGAGCGCGTTCATTACTGGCCAGACGATTTGGGTGGATGGCGGCCTCTTCAGCAAACCCGCCTGGCCGTATTAACCGCGGCGCGAGTCTCCGACTTGCGAAACTCACGATCGATACGAGGGCGGCAGCGGATTGCGATTTTGGAACTGGCGCTGGTGCCAGTAGGGATAAGCGACCGGTTGTTTGCTCGCCTCGTCCAACTTCGCCACCTGTTCGGCTGTGAGCGTGAAGCTCGCGGCAGTGAGATTGTCGCGCAGCTGCTGTTCGTTGCGCGCGCCGAAGATTACGGTGGAGATGGTCGGCTTCCGGAGCAGCCAGTTCAGCGCCACCTGCGGCACGCTCTTGCCGGTTTCGGCGGCGATTTTGTCGAGCGCGTCCACCACCTGATAAAGATATTCGTTTGGCACGCTGGGCCCGATGTCGCCCGTCTTATGCAAACGGCTCACTTCAGGCAGAGGCTGGCCGCGGCGGATTTTGCCCGTTAACCGGCCCCAGCCGAGCGGACTCCACACCAGGGCCCCGATTCCCTCGACGTAAGCTTGCGGCATCAGCTCCCATTCGTAATCACGGCCGACGAGCGAATAGTAAACCTGATGGCCCACGTAGCGCGGCCATCCATACCGATCGCTGACGTCGATGGATTTTTGAAGGTGCCAGCCAGAAAAATTCGATGCGGCGATATAGCGCACCTTGCCTTGGCGCACAGCGTTGTCCAGGACGGAAAGCGTCTCTTCCACCGGGCTGAGCGCGTCAAAGCCGTGCATATGATAGACGTCGATGTAGTCCGTCTTTAGCCGCTTTAAGCTTCCTTCGAGCTGCCGCGTGAGATGGTGCCGCGAAGAACCAACGTTGTTTGGCCCTTCCCCGAAAGCAAAGGTTGCTTTCGTCGAAATCAGCACGTTTTCCCGCGGCACATGTTGGAGCGCTTCGCCCAGGACCTCTTCCGACAGCCCTTGCGAATAGATGTCGGCGGTATCGAAGAAATTGACTCCAGCCTCCATGCAGACATCGATCAGGCGAATCGCTTCGGCGACGTCCGTTTCCCCCTAGGCGCGGAAAAATTCTCCGCGACCCCCGAAAGTGCCGGTGCCGAAGCAAAGGACTGGGACTTGTAATCCGCTCTTGCCGAGTTGTCGAAATTCCATGTACGTCTGATGATGGACGTGGCGGATTGGTTGCAACATTGGCGCGTCGGCGCCGGATACCTTCACCATCGCTCGTGCAAATGAATTGGAAAAAGAGTCTTTCGCTCGTCTGCCGCGCGATCGCGCTCGGTACATCCCGGCCAAGGTTGCCCGCTCACGCCAGCCATCCAGAACCGGAAGGGCGGCGCCCAGCGCACCAGAAAATACACCCGTTTTCGATCTACCATTGTCTTGCCGTCAAAATCCAACCATTCCAGTTCAACTTGCCAATGCTCCGGCCGCTTTTCACAGTGCACTGTGTTGCCGTACGATCCACCTTCGAAATTTTCTTTTCGGTGCATGCGCTGTAAAGTCGAAGCGTTCACTCCTGCGCTTGACCACTGAGAACTGGTCGCCCAATCCGTCCGCATCCATTCGTCTGTGAAGTCGCTTGGACTCAATGCGAACGGGGCTTCCCGTTCGAGCTTTCCGTTCCGCAGGATGTAGTGCCGTGTCACGGGGCGGAGATCGAAATTCGCGTACGCGTAGCTTGTCCAATATTGAATGAGCACGTCGTCGGGCGTGACGACCCCATCCACTGGGTAACCAACATTCGCCATTTCGCTGCCATCCAACAGCAGCTGCGCTTCCGGACGATCTACCCGGAGTCGCCACACCCGGTAGTACACGTTGTACCAGGCGGATTCGCAATAGGCCGGATCTCTTGCAAGCATCAATAGCAGTCGTTCATTTGGATCAGAACCTCTGGCGGACTCGCGGTACGAAAGCAGGATGCCTAGGAAATTCAGCGGGACATATTTTCGCGCGACGTACTGATTCGTCTCGCTCTGCCAGAAGCGTTTCCATTGGCCCTGGATCGAGTAGTACGCGTAAGCCGACTGATCGAAGCCGCAGACGATCCCCAATTCGGTGGTGACCACCAGCATTTCGCCGGGGATAATTCGAACTTCACCTAGATATCCAGGGTCGCCTCGATCCGGACAGCCCTTCTCGGGAGGGACTGCGCGAAAGTTACACGAGAGCTTGGCGCTTCGAATGTCGGCGTTCAGCTCACGTGCGAACGTTTGCGCATCATCCTCATCGCGGAACGGTCTCAGTTTGCTCTCGATCCACTCCCTCAGAAGATGCTTAGCCTCCGTGAACGCGGGGGAGGCGCCGCGTGGCCCGGCGGGGTCGAACGGTTTCCCTCGCATCGGCACAAGAAGGGTTCGGATCTTCGAGAGCGCGGTGTTTTCCGCAGCCAGCGGAACGGACCCGGCGAAAAGCAGGCAAGCCAATAGCTGCTTCACACCGCCTGACATGGCTTAATTTTACGCCTACTCGGTCCGGATCGCGGTCATCGGATCGATCCGCACTGCACGCCACGCCGGTAAGAAGCAGCCGGCCAATGTCATTACCACGCACAATCCGGCGGCACTTGCGAATGTCGCAAGATCGCCCGGCTGAATGCCCGCCAGAATCGCTTGCATCAGCCGCGCGGCAATGTAGGCGAGCGCGAGGCCCGGAATCACGCCTGCCAGCGCCACCCACACACCCTGCCGCATTACCATTCGCAGGATGTCGCCGGACGCGGCGCCTAACGCCATGCGCACGCCAATTTCGCGATTTCGCTGCGATACCGCAAACGACAACAGTCCGTGAATTCCGATCGCAGCCAGCAGAAATGCGATCGCAGCGAAGGCCGCCAACACCCGAACTTGCACCGTTCGCGAGGCAGTTTTCGCTTCCACGATCTGATCCATCGTCTGAACATCCGATGCGGGCTGCTCCGGATCCGCTTCGTGGATGATCCGGCGGATGGAGGGAGCGAGCACGGTGGGTGATCCGGCAGTCCGCACAACAAGGTTGCGCGGGGCGTAGTATACGACCATGCCGTCGGGTACTTGGCGATAGGGAAGATACGCTTGCGGCTCACTGGCCGTTTCCAATCCCCGGACGCGAACGTCACCCACCACGCCAACCACCATGCGGTCGTGAAACGTGAGCTGAAAGTGACGGCCCAACGGATTTTGATCCGGCCAATAGCGGCGCGCGAAAGATTGGCTGACCACGGCGACGAATTGGCGATCGGTTGTGTCGGATTCGCTGACGTCGCGCCCGAGCAGCAGAGGAATTCCGAGGGTTGCGAAATATCCAGGCGTCGCGTACCGCATACTCACCGTGTGGGATGCCGTGCGCTCCACCACTTGGCCATCGATAGACACCGGCCAAATGCCGCCTGGCCACAGCATGGGCACCGACGTGACGTAGCCGGCATTGGTCACGCCCGGTAGCGCGCGAACTCCTGACAAAACGCGGTCGTAGAAATCCACACGCCGCGCCGTTTTTTCGTATTTGGGCATCGGGAGGGAAGTCTGCACGGTGAGAACTCCGTCGGCGCGAAATCCTGGATCGGTACCTTGCAGCTTCCATAGGGCCCGGATCAACAGCCCGGAAGAAATCAGCAGAACAATCGAAATGGTCACTTCGGCGATCACCAGCGCGGCACGCAATCGTTCTTTGCGGCCGCCGCCGGATCGGGCGCCCTCGCGCAGAGCGTCCATATCTTTATTGCCGGACGCGCGTAAAGCGGGGAGGACTCCGAACACAACTCCGGTCAGCACCGTGAGCAATCCTGCGAAGATCAGTACTCGAAAATCCACTTCCGGCGTGGATGCGATCGGTAATGTATTGGGTACCAGCCTGGTCAATAATGGAACGGCTGACACGGCAACCAGGATCCCGAGGCAGCCGCCAGAGACGGCAAGCAGCATGCTCTCCGTCATCGATTGGCGCACCAAACGTTCACGGCCGGCTCCCAGCGCCGCGCGTACGGCCAGCTCTCTTTGACGGCTGAGGCTCCGCGTCAGCAACAGGTTCGCGAGATTTGCACAAGCGATCAGCAGCACGCAGGCCGAGGCTCCAAGCAACGCCCAGAGCATGACACGCGATTTGCCGGATATTTCATCACGCAGAAAAATGACGGTGCCGCCCGTGTTCTTGTTCTCGCCCGGATATTCGCGCTTGAGCTGCAGCATCGTGACGTTCATTTCTGCCTGCGCTTGTTCCAGCGAGACACCGGGCTTCAGCCGGGCGAGCACTTGCAAATAGTTGTCGTTGCGGTCCTGAAATTCCTGTTCGCTGAATTGTTTCGGAACCCAAAGCGCGACCTCCGCGCTCGGAAAATGAAATTGCGGCGGCATTACGCCAATGACGACATACGGGAAGCCGTCCAAAATGACTTTTCTGCCCAGGACGCCGGGATCCGCCGCGAACTGCGATTGCCAAAGTTGATAGCTCAACAGCACCGTCCCGGGTGCACCTTCGCGCTCGTCGGAGGGAGTGAAAACTCTTCCAAATAATGGTTGAATCCCAAGCAGCGGGATCACCTCGGAAGTAACGAAAGCGTTGAAAATCCGCTGCGGATCGCCCTGGCCCACCAGGTTGACCGCCGACGGAACTACCACGCCCATGCCTTCGTAAGATTTGCTCATGCGCTTCACATCGCGATAATTCAAGGGCGAGAATTCCATCTGATCGTAGCCGGACGTGGTTTGCCACATCTTGACCAGCCGCTGTGAATCCGGGAAAGGCAAATTGCGGATCAGCACGAAATCCGTCACCGAGAATGCCGCGGTGTTCGCGCCGATGCCGAGCGCGACCACCAAAATGGCCGTGATGGCGAAACCGGGCGAGCGAAGCAGCGTCCGCGTTGTATAGCGCAGATCTTGCCGCAAAATGTCCCAATGCACGCCGATGGCATTGAGTAGGATTTCGAAGAAGCTCGAAATCCACAGCGCGATCACAGCCGGCGGATTCGACGCGTCGCGCAGCCGCTCGCGAAACACCGATTCTATTTCATCGCCGTATTCGGCGCGAAAGGACGCAGGGTATAAATGCAATAAAGCCCGATAGAATCGCATGCTCAAGCCTTCTCTGGAGCGATCCCGCGCACGCGAGCCATTTTCACCAATTGCGCATGACGCCGCGCTTCCGCTCGTGCCACCGCGATGCCAAAGGGTGTGATGCGGTAATAGCGCCGGCGCTCATCGTCCAAATCCGGAGCCGGCCGCGTAGTGGTTTCTACCAACAATCCTTGATCCATCATTCGCGGGATGGAACGGTAGAGGGTTCCCGCGCTCAATTTCAGCTCACCGTTGGTGCGTGCCGCGACATCCTGGATGATGGCGTAGCCGTGGCGGTCCTCATCGGCCAGCGCGATCAGGATGTGAAAGGTCGCGGGAGGGAGAGGCAGCAGGGATTCGGGACTGGGCCGCTTGTCCATGTTGCCATTATATCCAGTGTGGATATATTGTCAATGGCTATAAAGACTGTTCCCCGGTTCTTCAGTTCTCCGGTTCGTGAACTTGAAGCTTTGAAGCATGGGGCGGCCGTTGCGGTCGTAGTAGGTCTTCAGTTGGAACGGCTCGAGGCCGGCGGCGTGAGCGGCCGCGATCAAACGGTGGTGCACGCCTTTCGTGAATTCCTGATCCCCGGCGTGATCTACCCAGATGGCGTTGCTATCGGAAATTGGGAATGGCTCCTCGACGGTGTGTGTCGGCGGATTATCGCGAGTCAAAACACAAACTGCGTCCGTGATGCCCCAGTCCGGAAACAAAATTTGGCTTGCTTGGGAGCGCTTCAGATCTTCGGCGAGCGGATATACCGCGTCGGTCCAGGTTACGGGCGAGCCGTTCCGGATGAATTGATAAAGATATTGATTTAGCGCCAGCATGTTGCCCATCACGAGCAACGCGGTGACCAGCGCGAGAGTCCATTCGCCCCTGCGCACGCGGAGGGAAGCTTCCGCCAGTGCGATTGCGATCACGAAATGCGGTAGTGGCCAGAGCAATACCGCGTGATGGGCCGCGCCTCCGCCCCCGGCGAGCGCCATGTGCAGCCACGCGACCACGGCCGCGATCATGCCGAAGAGTAGGGCCTTGCACGCGGGTGTCCGCCAGAGCACCGGGATCAGCAGCAGCGCGCTGCACAACCCGGCGAGCATAAAGTTGCTTCGATGGTCGCCGCTGATTGCGTGCACGGCGAAGCTTGCCTGTTCGAGTACCGAACTCGCGGATCCTGGACGCGGCCCTGCATCGTCATTGACTAGATACCCGAACAGAGACGACCCGTCCCAGGCTGTTTCGAGTTGCCGGAGTTTGTAGAGGAACCAAAGAGAGGACAGGCCGTTGCTGCGGTGCAAATTCCCTTTCACGGTTGCGAATTTTTCCGGACCCGCGAGGTTATAGACAATCAACGGCAAAGCCCCGAGGCCGAGGAAGAGAATCGCGAGCATGGCGGTTCGCCGCGTGAGCCGGGCACGAATCTCCCGCACATAGGGGAAACTCGCAACTAACAATCCGCTGAAGATCCAGACGAAAACGGCTTTGTCCCAGAAGGCGAGTCCGGCGCAGAAGGCCGCGGCAAAGAGTGACGCACTGCTTTCCGTCTGGAACCAGCGCACTCCGAGCAGCATGACCGCGGCGAGTAACAGATGCTGCAAAACGACGGGACCCCAATCGTGCACCGTGGTCAAGAGGAATGTCACGTCCGTCCCGAGCAAAACGCTGCCCACCCATGCGGCGCGCGATCCGTGCACGCGCTTCAATAAACGCGCGAATAGCAGCACCGTGAGGGCGCCCATTAGAATCGCGGGCACGCGAATTGACGCCGCCGTTGGATTCCAGATCTTGAAAACGGGCCAGTAGAGCCATGTTTTGAGTTCGCCGATGTAGGTCAGCTCCATCACTGGAATGTTGTGGTGGAATAACGGAACCGAGAAGAACCTCCAATCGCGAAACAAGGTGGCTTCGAGCGCCGCTTCATCGGTCGCGATGCCGGCGCGATTGACGAAACATAGACCGAGCAGCGTTAAAACGACCGCTCCCGCCGCGCCAGCGCCTGGCTTGAGCTTGAATGACATCGCAAACATAAAGGCACAACCTGGCCATTCATCTTAGCGTCTGCCCTATGGTAGAAGTAGGTCGACCTGGAACCTATGAACGATTACGCTGCACGCCTGGCCGCTGAAAACCGGCTCTATCGCGATGACACGGATGTTCATCGGCTGCCCGAGATTTTTCACTATTGGTCGAACCGCTACATCCGGCCGAAGCTCGAAGCCTTCGGATTCTCCACGCCCGAGCAGATGTTCCGCAAGTATCTTGACGAGTTGTTCGCGAAACGTCCGAGCGGCGCCAAGCGAGTGGTCAGCTTCGGATCCGGCAATTGCGACATGGAAATCGAGCTGGCGTTGGAACTTCGCGCTCGCGGCCATTTGGATTTCGTCATTGACTGCGTTGATCTAAATCCGGTCATGCTGGAACGCGGCCGCGCATCCGCCGCCGCGCACGACATCGCCGGCAACTTGAGTTTTGTGGAAGCAGATTTCAACGCATGGCTGCCGGAACATGAGTATGACGCCGTGATCGCGAATCAGGCGCTGCATCATGTCTTGAAGTTGGAGGATCTTTTCGCGGAGATCCGCCGCTCGCTCAAACCCGACGGGCTTTTGATTGTCTCGGAACTCGCCGGCCGCAATGGACACCAGCGCTGGCCGGAAGCGCTCGCGATCGTTCACGAGTTCTGGCGCAAACTGCCGCCGTCTTATCGTTTCAATCGCCAGCTCCATCGTTATGAAGAGCTGTACATCAATTACGATTGCTCCGCCGATGGATTCGAGGGCATCCGTGCTCAAGATATTTTGCCGCTGCTGGCCGAGAATTTCCACTTCCAGCTTTTTATCGCCTTCGCCAACGTGATCGAGCCTTTTGTGGATCGAGGGTTCGGCTACAATTTCGACGCGCAGTCGGATTGGGATCGCGCTTTCATCGACGCTGTACACAAGCGCGACGAACAGGAGTTCGCGGCTGGGCGCCTCAAGCCGACGCACATTCTGGCGGTGCTGGGAAAAGATCCGAGCGTGCCGACGCTCTGTCATCCGCCGCTCACGCCAGAGTTCTGCGTGCGTAATCCTAAGGACGTCTTCGCGACACCGGAAGCGCCGGCGGACGCGTACGATTGGCAAGCGTGGCCGCACAGCACGCAATCCGAACTCGAAATCGCATGCCGGAGGTTGGCCGAAGCTTCTCAAAAATTGACGGCGGCGGAAGCGGAAAACGACAAGCGCGGCGAAATGATTACGAAGCTTTCCGACGATATCGAAGAACGCACCAACTGGGCGCTCGCGTTGAACAAGGAAATCGAGCATTGGAAAGCGGTGGGCCAGCAACTGGATCAAGCGAATCGTGAACTCGACGAGCGCACGAATTGGGCGCTGGATATCGAAGCACAGTTGAAGGATCTCGCCGCACAATTCGAAGAACGAACTCAATGGGCGTTGGAACTGGATCGCCAACTCAACTCGCGCGTCAAGCAGAACGCCGAACTCACAAAATCCCTCGATCAACTCGCTTGGGCCAAACCCTTCGACCGCCGCTTCCATAATCTTCTGACAGCATTTGTTCGCGCCGTCAGCCGCGGCCGTCAGGGATAGCCTCAAGTCCCCAATCCCGAATCCCCAACCCCTAAACTGTAAAGGTGCGACCCACGCTTCGAACCCTCGGCAAGAATCCAGGCTTCACGGCAGTAGCGATCCTCACGCTCGCGCTCGGCATCGGCGCGAACACCGCGATATTCAGTGTCATCCATGCCGTTCTGCTTTCACCGCTGCCTTATCCGGATGCGGATCGGATCGTGGCGGTCTCGATGGTCTCGAAAAAAACGGGACGTCCCGTTGCGCGGCTTACCGGCGGCGATTTCGTGGACATCCGCAACGATGGCCAAGTGTTCGACGCCGTAAGCTGCTACTTCGGCGGCGAAATGGGCGTGCAAGTGAGCGGCCGCGCCGAATTCACGGGCGCGTTTTTCATTAATCCCGACTTCTTCCGGATCTTCGCCGTCCAGCCCGCCTACGGTCGCGTGCTGGAAAACACCGAGCAGGACCGGGCTGCGGCCGCCGTGAGTCTGCCATTCGCCGAGCGAAACTTCGGGTCAGGTGCCAACGCGTTGGGCAAACTGGTTAGCATCGAGAATCGTTCGTACCAGATCGCTGGCGTTCTGCCTGCCGGATTTCAATTTCCAAACCGCGCGAGCGTATGGGTGCCTGCGCCATGGACACCTGAGAATTTGAACAGAACGGCTTACAACTATCCGACGGTGGCGAAGTTGAAAGCGGGCATGACGCTTATCGGCGCGAACGCACACCTGGAAACGATTGGCGCACGGCTGGCAGCTTCTTTTCCAGATTCCAATGGCAACAAGAGTTTTCTGGCTGCCTCCCTACGTGATCAACTGGTGGGACCGGTCCGCACTACTCTTTACTTTCTTATGGGCTCGGTTGGGCTGGTTCTTCTGATCGCATGCACGAACGTCGCCGATTTGATGCTGGCGCGCGCCACAGGACGATCGCGCGAAATGGCGGTGCGCGCCGCGCTTGGCGCAGGACGGTGGCACATCGTCCGTCCGCTGCTCGCTGAAAGCGCCGTGCTGGCAGTAGCGGGCGCAGCGCTCGGATTGTTGCTGGCCCAGTTCGGCGTCGAGTTTCTGGTGCGCGTCGCGCCGGATGTCCCGCGCTTGGACGAAGTTCGAATCAATGCGCCGGTGCTCGCGTTCGTCACGTGTGTTTCGCTGCTCGCGATTCTCCTCTTCGGAGTGGCGCCTGCATTTCAAGCTGTGCGCGTGGATCCGCAGGAAGCGCTGAGACAGGGCGGCGCGCGCGGATTGTTGGGCGGGCGATCGCCGCGATTGCGGAATGCGCTGGTGGTTGCGCAAATCGCGCTGTCGTTCGTGCTGGCCATCGGCGCCGGCCTGTTGCTGCGCAGCTTCTCCGCCCTCACGAACGCGCACCTGGGCTATCGCACTGAAGGCATTCTGGTGATGTACGCGCACACGCCGGCGCAATCGCTCCAGGAATATCTCGCCGTTGGGCGCTCGTTCGAAACGCTGCTCGGACGCCTTTCCGGAATTCCGGGCGTGAGCTCGACGGCCGCTGCCATGGGATTGCCCACCGGCCAGTACGGTTCTGACGGCAGCTACGCGGTGGAAGGCAAGCAGACTTTCGGACCGGGCCAAAAACTTCCCCACGCCGGATTTCGACTGGCGAGTCCCAATTATTTCCGCACCATGGGAATTCCGCTCGCGCGTGGCCGCGATTTCTCCGCAGCAGATTTGTACAATTCCACCCCGGTGGCCATCGTAAGCGAATCGCTGGTTCGGGACAGCTTTCCCAATCAAGACCCCATTGGCCAGCGCCTGATGTGCGGTTTGGATTCGACCGGGAAATGGATGACGATTGTCGGCGTGGTAGGAGACGTTCGCCAGAACTCTCCCGCCTCCGCGCCAGAGCCCGAAATGTACATGCCACTCCAGCAGCATCCATACTTCGGAAACGAATTGCAAGTGGTGGTGCGCACTCCGCTCGACCCAAATTCGCTCACCAGCGCCGTGCGCAGCGAAGTGCGCGCGATGAATCCCGAGACGGCGATGAAATTCACCACGATGGACGCGATGGTATCGGATTCGATGGCCAAGCCACGGTTCCGTACGTTTCTGATCTCGAGCTTCGCCGCGCTCGCCGTGATCCTCGCATTGGTGGGCGTCTACGGCGTGATGAGCTTCGTGATCACGCAGCGAACGTCCGAGTTCGGACTGCGAGTCGCCATGGGCGCCGATCGCGCGGACGTCGTTGGATTGGTTTTGAGAGGAGCCGCGAAGCTGGCTGCCGCCGGCCTCGCAATCGGGCTGCTTCTCGCGCTAGCCGCCGGCCGCGTTATGACAAGCATGCTGTTCGAGCTGAAGCCAACCGACGCGGTGACTTACGCCTCGGTATCGCTCATCGTTACGCCGATTATTCTGCTGGCGGCGGCAATCCCGGCATGGCGCGCCACGCGAGTAGATCCAGTCACAGCGCTTCGCCAATAAAGGGGCCCAGCAGCCCGCGCCAGCAATTTCCGCCGCGAACGCCGGCAATCATCTCGTCCGCTCGCTCTGCAGTGACACACGGCTCTACCAGCAATTTGAACTTCGCGATCAGCTCATCCCAAGTCAATGGATTCTCCGGATCGCCCTTTGGATGCTCGACATGTTTTTCCAATCGCCTGCCGTCCGTGAGTTCGATTCGCGCACGCGCCGGCCACTCCAGCGGAAAGTTCTCCTCCAGAGTGTCGTCGGCAATCATCTCCACGCGCCGCATCATGCGCCGGACCTCGTCCGAACGAACATTTTCCTCACGGAATTGATCGATTCCCGCCGCGCCGAACAAGAGCGCCACGGCCGCAGCGAACGGCATGGAGAATTGCGCTTCCACCACGGATTGCGGATTGTACTTTTGCGCGCGCGGTTCCACCACCAGCGGCCATCCGGCTTCCAACACCGTAACAGTCACGGCGCGCACCTGGTGCGGCCGAAAGCCGTGCTGTCGAACAAGATCGAGAATCGCGTCGATCGGCCCTTGCATGTAGCGGCAACAGGCGTGCGGCTTAACGGACGTTCGCATGATCTCGAACGATGCACCCAGATCCGCGGTGAGCGTTTCCGCCAGCGGATCTCGCGAGTAGCCGTGCAAGAATCCGTCGCGGCCTTCGAGGATGGTGGATGGCCCGCGAAATCCTTCGGATGCGAGTAAAGCCGCTTGAATGCCGTTCTGCGCAGCAAGGCCCGGATGCAGCCGTTTGGTCCAGGCGCCTTCCGCGAGAAACTCCAGCGATCCGGCAGCCATGCTGCCCGCGATGCCGAATGCCGAAAGCGTCTGTTGCGGGGTCAAATCCAAGAGTTTTGCGGCTGTAATCGCCGCGCCGAAAACGCCACACGTCGAAGTTGGATGGAACCCCAGCGAGTATTGCTGCTTCGGCCGTGCCGCCACGGCGACGCGTGCTGCCGCTTCGTACCCCGCCACCACGGCTGAAATGAACCGCTCCGCCGGCAGATCGGGTAACGTTTCCATAAGCGCCAGGGCCGTGGAAAAGATCACCACGCCGAGATGGATGGACCCGGCGTTGTGCGTGTCGTCCATCTCGATCGCATGTGCCGCCGTACCGTACGCAAGCGCCGTGTAGGTTGGCAGCGAACGAGCCTTCAGGCGATGGATCATCTTGTAAACAGCCGTGGAAGACTCTGCGCGCGACCCTCGGATCGCCACGCCCAAATAATCCAACAACAGGTAGCGAGTACGGTCCTCAACTTCGGCCGGCAGGTCATTGAGCGCGGCGAGAAATTGTACCAACTCACGCGTTTCGTTCATCCGCTGCTCCGTCTCGGCGCGAGAAAACTGCGGCGCAGCACGATGATCCGCTCCTCATTCTGATTGAACCCGCGCGTTTCAAGCGAGACGATCCCGCGATCCGATTTACTCTGCGATTCTCGTTTACCAAGCACTTCCGATTCCGCATACAACGAATCGCCTGGAAACAACGCGCGCTCAAACGCCACGCTTTCGTAGCCGAGATTCGCGATTGTTTGCCCGCTGGTGTCCGCAACGCTCATCCCTACGGTGAGGCTGAAGATCAACGTGTCGATCACCGGACAGCGGCCTGCGTGATGCCGATCGATGAACAATGGATTCTGATTCATGGTGAGCAGCGCGAACCAGGTATTGTCGTGCTCGGTGATGGTGCGTCCGGGCCAGTGCTTGTAGATTGCACCGACGTCGAACTCTTCGTAATAGCGGCCAAAGCTCATGCCTGGTACTTCTTCAGAAGATTGCGCGCGATAATCAGCCGCTGCAGTTCGTTGGTTCCACCGCCGATTACCACCAGCGGCGCATCGCGATAGTAGCGCTCCACGGGAAAATCTTTCGAATACCCGTTTCCGCCAAGAATCCTCATGGCGTCCAGCGATATCTGCGCAGCGGCCTCGGTGGCAAACAGCTTGGCCATACCGGCTTCGAGGTCGCAGCGCTCGCCGCGATCGCGCTTTTCGGCGGCCGAATAGATCAGCAGCCGCGAAGCTTCGATGCTCGTCGCCATGTCGGCCAACTTCAGTTGGATCGCTTGGTGCTCGGCGATCGGCTTTCCAAACGTGGTCCGGCGCTGGGCGTACCGGATGGCTTCTTCGAACGCCGCCCGAGCGATGCCAAGGCCGCGCGCTGCAACGTTGATCCGCTCGGCTTCGAGGCCGGTCATGACCTGCTTGAATCCTTGATTTTCCGCACCACCAACCAGGTTTTCCGCCGGGACCGGGAAATCCTCGAAGTGCAGCTCGCAAGTTTCCACGCTCTTATAACCTAATTTGTCGATGTCGCGACTCACGGTCAAGCCGGGTTCGCCTTTTTCGATCACGAACGCGCTCATACCACGATGCGCGGGCTCCACGCGAGGATTCATTCGGGCCAGCAGCAGGAAAGTATTGCCGTAGCGCCCATTAGTCACCCACATCTTAGAACCGTTGACGCGATATTTGCCGCCATCGCGTGTCGCTGTGGTCGTGATGTTCTGCAAATCGGTTCCCGCGCCTGGTTCGGATAAACAAATGCCGCCGCGCCGCTCACCCGATGCCAGGCCCGGCAAGAACCTCTTCTTCTGCTCTTCCGTCCCGAAGCGAATCAGCACATCGCACAACACCGAGTGGGTACCCAGGATGCCCGCCAATCCCAGCCAGCCGCGCGAAAGCTCTTCGAAAATCCTTGCGAACGTGGTGAAGTCGGCTTCGGCGCCGCCGAACTCCTCGGGGACATTCAAGCCAAATAGCCCCATCGCGCGCATCTGCTCCACCAATGCATGCGGATATTCATTTCGATGCTCCAGAGCGGATGCCACCGGCGCCACTTCTTTGTCTACGAATTGCCGGACCGTCGCGATCATCAGTTCCTGTTCCGCGCCCGGCTTTTTCATTCGGCCCTCATCGGCACGACGATTTTTCGCTCCAAGGTCAGCACGGTCTCATCTCGTTGATTAAAACCGCGGGTGGCGACGGTGACGATTCTTTGATCGTTTTCTTTCGCCAGTATGGTCGACTCCGCATAAATCGTGTCGCCATGAAACACAGGGCCAGCGTGCTTGACATTTGCGTAATGCAGCGTCCGGGTAGATCGTCCGCCCACGTCGGCCTGACTCATGCCGATCACCAGACTGATCACCAGCGGACCCGCCACCAAACGACGGCCATGCTGCGTGCCCGCCGCGAAATGTTCATCGATGTGCAGCGGATGCTGATTCATGCTCATCAGGCTGAAGAGCGTGTCGTCAAATTCCGTGATGGTGCGGCCGGGCCAGTGCCGAAAAACCTGCCCCGGCTCCAGTTCTTCGAAATACCGCCCGTAGCTCATTCAATCACCAGCCGCGCAAATCCGCGATTGGACCAGTTCCTGGATTTCCGCATCGCTATAACCCGCTTCTTTCAGGATCGCGCGGCTATGCTGGGCGAGTTTTGGCGGGGGCGCTGCGACGGTTGCGGGCGTGAGCGAAAGCGAAACCGGCAAGCGCGGAATCCCCACCGGACCATAGCCGTCCAACATCACTTCGGCGAGTTGACCGAGCGACGCGACCTGCGGATCGGCCATCACCTGTTCCGCGTTTTGCACCGCGTCGGCCGGAACGTCGTGTTCCTTGAAAAGCGCCAGCCAATGCGCGGTCGGCCGGGTGCTCACCAGTTCCGCGATCGGTCCTTCTAGATGCGCTCGATTGCGTACTCGATCCAGACTCGTGCGGAAACGCGGATCTTCCAGCCAATCCTCACGGCCTAGCGCGGCGCTCAAACGGCGAAACAAGCGATCGTTCGAAATTCCGATCATGATGGCGCCGTCCGAAGTTTGAAATGCGCCATACGGCGCCATGGCGTTGTGGCGCGACCCTTCCGGCCCAGGACTCACGCCGGTGAATTGACGCGATAGCAGGTGATAGCACATCAGCATCACACCGCTTTCGAAGAGCGACGCATCCACGCGCTGGCCGCAGCCGGATTTTTGCTTCTCGAACAGCGCCGCGAGAATCCCCATCGCCATCCACACTCCCGCGCCCATATCGAGGATCGAAACGCCCGCGCGGATCGGCGTCTCGGCATTCGGACCCGTAACGCTGACGATGCCCGTGCGAGCCTGCAAAATTGCGTCATAGCCGGGCTTGAAGTAATCCGGACCGCGCTGCCCGTAGGCCGAGAGCGAGGCGTAGATAATATCCGGTTTGTGCGCACGCAGGGCGGCTTCGTCGAGACCTAATTTTTGGGCTTTGCCGCCACGAAAATTTTCGACAAAAATGTCGCTCGATGCAGCAAGCCGAAACACGATTTCGCGTCCCGCGGGTTTTGTCACATCGACGGCGATCGACCGCTTGCCGCGATTGATTGGGACATAGTAAGCGCCCCACTCCCCGCCGTGCGGTCCCATGGCGCGGGCATCGTCGCCTCCGTCCATTCTTTCTACCTTGATGACGTCGGCGCCCAGATCCGCCAGGATCATTGTGGCGGTCGGTCCTGCCACAACCGTGCTGAGATCCAGCACCCGAACACCTGTTAGCGGAGGGGGCAACAAGTAGAAGATAGCAAAGGCGGGAGCGGCGCTAAGCGTGTATCCAAGTACGACTGGAAAACCGCGAAGCTAGACCACGTTCATCAATCGTCCCCTGCGAGCCACCCACTCTTCGCTCGTAAAGACCCTCGGGCCCACTTCAATGAGCCGTGGCAACATGTCGAAAACCGCGCCCGGAGTCCACAGATTGTTGTGCCGGGTCCGGAAACCGCGCTGATTTAACGACGCGGCGATTTCCGTGAGCGGCTTCTCCTGGATGATCATCTCCAGCATCACCACCAGCGCTTCTTTTTCGTGAATGTCCTGTTCCAAATTCAGGCAATCTTCGGAAATCTTCAAGCCGTAGGGTACCTGGTCGGCGAGGTTTATCGACTCGGCGCCTTCCACCTCACGCTCCCAAACCACCGCAACCGGCTTCCAGCCTTCCTTGGCTCTTTTCTCGATGTCGGCCGCCGTCAACGGGCCCGACAGCAAATCTCGCATGCGTTCCACTTTCGGCATAGTGGCTGTTTTCGAGCAACTTATTTGCCAGGAGACCTGCCCGTAATTTGTTCAAGTTTGCCGGAACCCGCGCCGCCACGATGTCCGTTGGTGGGATTGGATGCAGCGTCCTGCGACTTGGTCATAATGAATATATGCGCAGGCATGCTTTGATCCTAAAAATTTCGTTTGGACTCACTTTTCTCGCCGCTGGCTCCTTCCCGGTTTGTGCCGCCGACTTTCATCCGCTCGAGGTGAAAACCGGCGAGTGGGAATCCAGTATGACGGTTGCCGGTAGCGACGTTCCTCCGATTCCGCCGGAAGCGCTGGCTCAAATGACGCCGCAGCAGCGCGCGAGGCTCGAAGAGCAGACCAAATCGCTGAGCGGCCGCACCCTGGTCCATAAGTTTTGCTTGAAAAAAGAGAAGTTGAATACGCCGCTGACCTGGGGCAATAACAACAAGGCCTGCACCAACACGCTGGTCAATTCCAGCGTGAGCATGCAGGAGATCCATGTGGAGTGCAGCCGGGAGAATCGGAAATCCAGCGGGACGATGCGCTTTGAGTCGCTCGACTCGGAACACATCAAAGGTACGGTAAAGATGACCGTCGCCAACTCCGGAGGCAACACGGAGATCAACTCCTCCTTCACGGCCAAATGGCTGGGCGATACCTGCAGCACCGATAATTAACCGTGGGGCAGGCAATCCTGCCGGCAGCCGCCTTTCAGGCGGCTTTCGTGAAAACAAAATTCGCCGGCTAAAAGTCGGGCGGCAGGCAGGATTGCCTGCCCCACCGTCTGTGGCACACTGAAGACACAGCCAAGGAGTTTTATGCATAAGCTTGCGCTCGCCCTTCTCGTTACTGCCTCGCCCTTTTTTGCCCAGGATCTTCCCAAAGCCGACACGATTCTAGATCGATTCGTCGAAGTGGTGGGTGGCAAGTCTACCTTTGAAAAGCATCACAACGAAGTCATGCACGGCACGATGGATTTTGTCGGCCGCGGCGTGAAAGGTACTCTTACCGTTTATCAACAAGAGCCGGACCAGATCCGCGCCACGATCGAGCTGGAAGGCATCGGGAAGATCGATTCCGGAACTTCGGGTGATATTGCCTGGGAGAACTCCGCAATGCAGGGCCCCAGAATCAAAAAAGGCGTGGAGAAATCGGATGCCTTCCGCGATGCAACTTTCAACGCAGTCCTCAAATGGCGTGACCTGTACAGTAAGGCCGAAACCACGGGCGAGGAGAACGTGAACGGCCACGAATGTTACAAAGTGGTCCTGACGCCGCGCGAAGGCAATCCGACGACTCATTTCTATGACAAGAAATCGGGCCTGATGGTTAAGACAGCTACCACGCGCACTACGCAGATGGGCGACATCGCTGCCGAAGTCTTCGCGGACGATTATCGGAAGGAAGGCGACATCCTCACCGCTCACAAGTTGACCAATAAATTCGCCGGCCAGGAATTTCAGATTACGGTGCAAAGCGTGGAATACAACGTCGACATTGCGAAGGACCGCTTCGAGATGCCGGACGAGATCAAAGCGCTGGCGAAGAAATCGACTGCTGCGCCGGCGGTCCAGCCCGCGCCGGCGGCGGCCGCGGCTTCCGGCGGGAACACCGGCAAGTTGACGCTGTACATGACGGGCAAAGCTATCTCCACCGAAAACTATTCCGTCCAAAAAGCGGACGGCAAAATCGAGGTGAGCGGATCCGCGAACGCCGCCATAGGACCGATCAAAATCGACATCGAACAATATAAGGTGGTCACCGACGAAAAGTTTCAGCCATTGAGTGCCGTGGCTAAAGGCAAGCTCGGCCAGGTTCAGATGAACGTGAACACGATCTTCGCGGACGGCAAGGCCAAAAACGAAATGGATTCGGGACAAGGTCCGCAAAGCAAGGTGGATCCCGTGTCGCCGGGCGCTTTGGTGGTCAGCGCGAACTTCCCGCTCTATCCTTGGAGCTTGCTCGCGCTTCGCGCCGATCTCAAAAGCAAAGATCCGCAACAAATTCCGATCTACATCCTCGGCCAATCCGAAGTGCCCGGCACCGTAGTTTTCAAGGGCCGCGAGCCGGTGGAGTTCGCCGGAAAAACCGCCGAGCTCAACCACATCAATATCAGCGGAACCCCGCCTGACGGCCAGCCCATCACGCTCGATTTCTGGGTGGACGACAATCGCAAAGTGATCAAAATCGCAGTTCCCTCGCGCGGGGTGGAAGCGTATCAGGAAGGCTTCGAACGCAAAGCTCCGCCCGAAGCTCCCAAGCCCGAATCCAAGCCGTAGCAGTTCCCGATGAGTTCCCCGGAAAGAGCGCAACCTGAACCGGACCGGCAAGCTTTGTTCGATAGCGCGCTGGATTGCTATCTAGCATCCATTCTGGCTATCGCGGACACCGTTGCCGGATTATGCGGCGATGTCGGTACAGCCTGTCACGATCAACTGATCCGGCTGCGCGGCCGCGTGGCTTATCATGCGAGCATCCAGACGCTCGAAGAAAGCCGCGTAGCTCTGCAATGTGAACTCATCGATTTCGCTGCGAAGGCGCGCCAGTTTAATAATCTTCTTACACGCGACGTCGCACAGGCCCTGGATCTGTTGGCGAAAAGCGAAATGCAAGGCAAGCTGGCCGAGTTCCAAGAGAAGCTCCGTGAAGTGGAGCTTCTGGCCTCCATCGATCCTTTAACTGGCGTCCCGAACCGGCGCGAGTTCGACCGTCAATTGGCGGCGCGTGTCGCGGCCAATCGCGAATTCTGCATTCTCTTGTTCGACCTGAATACGTTCAAGCGAATCAACTGCGATTACGGCCACCTCTGTGGCGATGAGATTCTGAAACAGTTGGGCGCCCGGCTTAGCACCCATGTCCGCCCGCGCGACTTCGTCTGCCGATGGGGTGGCGACGAATTCGTCGCGATCCTCGAGTGCCAGCTTCCCATCGCCCAAGCCCGCGCCGAAGAAATCGCCGAGCTCCTTGGCGGCAAATACGAACTGTCACTGGACGGCCGCTCAACCCACGTCGAAATCGGCGTCTCGGTGGGAGTAGCCGAGCACGTTCGGGGAGAATCCAGCGAACAACTCTTCCACCGAGCCGATCAAGCGATGTATCAACAAAAGGCGAATCGCAAGCCAGTCCCGAGCCCCCAGTCCCCAGCCCCTTTTGATGTACCGTAAAGGCACGTGCACTCTCTGACCAATGCAGGTGTGTTGGTAACCGGCGCCGGCCGCGGCATCGGCAAACGGCTTGCTCTCGGATTCGCCGCTTCCGGAGCCAAAGTTGGACTGCTCGCGCGCAGCAAAGCAGAGTTGGATCTTGCGCATCTCGAAATCGAGCATGCCGGCGGCAATGCGCTGCGTATTCGCACCGATGTCACGGATTTCGAGCAAGTGAGCGCCGCCGTCGATCGCATGCGCCGCGACTTCGGAGGCGTCCATGTTCTGGTTTGCGCGGCCGCGATTCAAGGCCCGATCGGACCCTTCCTCGAACAATCTCCAAAAGCCTGGGCCGACGTCGTGCACATCAATCTGCTGGGGGTCATGAACGCGTGCAAAGCGGTTCTGCCGCACATGATCGAACATCGATCCGGAAAAATTATCGTTCTCACTGGAGCCGGAGCGGCCGGTACGCGTCCGAATTTTTCGGCATTCGCCGCATCCAAGGCCGCCGTGGTGCGCTTCGTGGAAACCATCGCTGAAGAAGTGCGCGATCGCAATGTTCAGATCAACTGCATGAATCCCGGCGGGACATACACGCATATGACGGATGAGGTTCTGCGCGCCGGCGACAAAGCCGGCTGGAAAGAAACTGAGGACGCGCTCGAGATCCGCCGCACCGGTGGCATGGCGCCTGAAAAACAATTGCAGCTCGCGCTCTTTCTCGCCTCAGAGCAATCCAATCACATCAGCGGCAAATTGATCCACGTCAGCGACGATTGGAAGAAGCTGAAGGACGCGAATGTGCATCCGGAAGCGTTCACGCTGCGCCGGACGCAGCGGATGTAGCAGGCGGTGGGCTGCGTCCTGTATGCTATGGCCATGTACCGTCTCTCACTGGCACTCCTGATCGGCTTCGCGCTCACGGTTTCCGCACCCTCACAACCCAAGAAAAAGAAGATCCTCGCCATCGGCCAGGTCAAGGGCTTCCAGCATGACTCGGTGTCTCACGCGCTGGCGACCATCGAACGGATGGGCCGCGAGTCCGGCGTCTACGATACTTATATTCGGACGGACACGCAGCTTCTAACCAAGCAAAAAATCGAAGCCGGCAACGCCAAGAACCTGAACCATTTCGATGCGGTGATCTTCTACACCACTGGTGAGTTGGATATGGACGATCAGCAGAAAAAGGATCTGCTCTCCTTCGTGCATGACGACGGCAAGGGATTCGTCGGCATCCACAGCGCAATCGACACGTTTTATAAGTGGCCGGAGTACGGCGAGATGATCGGCGGTTACTTTAATCAGCATCCCTGGGGAGTTTTCGACGCCCCGATGGTGGTGCAGGACGCGAACTTCCCCGGCATGAATCTTTTCCCGAAGACCTTCACTTTCACGGACGAAATCTACCAGGTGAAAAACTTCAATCCGGATGTCACGCACGTCATCATCCGCATGGATGCCAGCAAGCTGGACTTGAGCAACAAGAATGTCTCGGAAGAACGCCGTGCGGATAAGAACTATCCGGTGAGCTGGGCCAAGATGTACGGAAAAGGCCGCGTCTACTATTCGACGCTAGGCCATCGCGAAGAGAGCTGGGATCGCAAGGATGTGCAAAACATGTACATGGGCGCGATCAAGTGGGCGCTGGGGTTGGTAGACGCGGACATTACGCCGAATCCGAAATAGACTCGATTCTCTTCAACTGCCCGCATGCCGCGAAAATGTCGCGGCCGCGGGGCTTGCGGACGAAACACGGCATCGCCCGCCGCACGATCTCTTGGAAAGCGTCCACACGCGCCGGATCGGGTGTCTCGAACGCAATCCCTGGCCCCGGATTCAGCGCGATCAAATTCACTTTCGCATTCAGGTTCGCCAGCAGCTTCACCACGCGCCGTGCATCCGCATCCGTATCGTTCACGCCCCTCAGCAGCACGTATTCGAACGTCAGCTTCTCCCACTTCCGCAGGGGATATGCCTTGCATGCGGCCAGAAGATCCCTCAGCGAATACTTGCGCGTGATGGGCATCAGCTCGCGGCGCTGCTCCTCGGTGGATGCATTCAGCGATATGGCAAGCTTCGGCCGGATCGGCTCGCGCCCCAGCTCCTCGATCTTCGGAACAATCCCCGCCGTCGAGAGCGTGATCCGGCGCGGCGACATCCCGATTCCTTGGGGATCGAGTAACAATCGGGTTGCCTTGATCACGTTCGGAAGGTTCAGCAGCGGCTCGCCCATCCCCATCATCACGATGTTCAGCCGGTCGCTGCCGGTCGAAAGCTGATGCGTCTGCATCACGAACAGCACCTGCCCTACGATTTCGCCAGCCGTGAGGTTGCGTTCTAACCCCATCAGCGCCGTCAGACAGAATTGGCAATTCACCGGGCATCCAACCTGGCTCGAAATGCAAATTGTGTCCCGCCCCTCCTCCGGCATCAGCACCGTCTCGACGGTTTTCCCGTCTTCGAGCCGGAGCAGGTAGCGGCGGGTGCCATCCACCGATTTGTACTCAGCGGACACTTGCGGAAGACCCAGCGGAAGCTTGGAAGCTATTTCTTTTCTTAGAGATGCCGGTAGAGCGGTGACCTGGACGAGATCGGAAACGCGCTGCCGGTAGACCGCCTCATAAATCTGGCGGGCGCGATAGGCAGGTTGGCCCTCCAAGACCTGTTGCAGGTCCGCAACCTCAAGCCCTACAATAGTTTGCGGCACTTTTTTAGTATATCACCGGGATCCTCTCAAGCACGATAAAATAGATATCGTGGCTACTGTGATCGAATCCGTTTCCGACAAAGTCCGTAACATCGAGACAACGACCCTGGAAAACGGAGTGCGCGTGATCACGGAGAACATGCCGCACGTTCGATCAGTCTCGATGGGCGTCTGGATCGGAACGGGATCGCGCGCGGAGTCGCCCGATGAAAATGGCATCTCGCATTTCATCGAGCACATGGTGTTCAAAGGGACCACGAAGCGCTCGGCGGAGGACATCGCCCGATCGGTGGATTCTATCGGCGGCGGCCTGGATGCCTTCACCGCCAAGGAAATGGTCAGTTACAACACCAAGGTTCTGGACGAACACTTGCCGCTGGCGTTCGACGTCCTGGCGGACATGGTGCGAAATCCGCTGTTCCGCGAAGAGGATATCGAAAAGGAAAAGGGCGTCATCCTGGAAGAGCTGAAGATGGAGGTGGACAATCCCGAATACCTCCTGCACGAGATTTTTT
>DATGIH010000114.1:0-4608 GCA_035295865.1 Bryobacteraceae bacterium | reverse complement strand
ATCATCCAACCGGCGAATGGTAAGGCTTCCCATACATCAATGATAGCACTGCATGCACTTTCGCCACGCTACCCTGAAGAACAGATGAATATCCAAAAACGCATCTTCGCCGGATTCGCCGCCGTTCTCGCGCTCGCGACTCTATCCATTGGCTCCGAAGACAAATCGCGCGGCGAATGGCCGGCCTATGGTCACGATCCGGGCGGACAGCGCTTTTCGCCGCTCACCGCGATCAATCGCCAGAACGTTGCAACGCTGAAAGTCGCCTGGACCTTCCGCACCGGCGACGCGTACGAGCCGAAGTCCGGACGCCCCACCGCTTTCGAAGCCACGCCGATTTACGTCGATGGCAAACTCTACATCGGCACTCCGCTCGGCCGCGTGATCGCGCTCGATCCGGTCAGCGGCCAACAAGTCTGGGCGTACGATTCGCACGTACCGCGCGATAAAGGCTACGGCGATTTCGCGAATCGCGGCGTATCCACCTGGCAATCCGGAAAGGCCCCCCGCCGCATCTTCATCGCGACCATCGACGCGCGGCTGATCGCGCTCGATGCCGCCACCGGCCAGCCATGCGCGGATTTCGGCGACAACGGCATCGTCAATCTCCGCAACAATCTGCGCATCGCACCGCGCGGCTTCGCCGACTACGAAGAAACTTCGCCGCCCGCGATCGTCGGCAACACCATCGTCGTCGGATCCGGCATCGCCGACAACGGATCCGTCAACCAGCCCAGTGGCGAAATCCGCGGCTTCGACGCCATCACCGGCAAACTCAAGTGGACCTTCGATCCCATTCCTCAAGATCCCAAAGCGCTCGGCTCCGATACCTGGAAGAACGGCAGCGCCCAGCGCACCGGTGCGGCCAATGCCTGGTCCGTCATCGCGGCGGATCCCGCGCGCAATCTGGTTTTCCTGCCCGTCGGAAGCGCAAGCCCGGATTTCTACGGCGGCGAACGACTCGGCAACAATCTCTTTGCGAATTCACTCGTGGCTTTGCGCGCAGACACAGGCGAACGCGTCTGGCATTTCCAAACCGTCCATCATGACTTGTGGGACTACGACGTCGCGTCGCCCCCGATTCTCTTCGATGTCCATCGCAACGGCAAAACCATCCCGGCGATCGGCGTCGGTTCAAAAACCGCGCATTTTTTCATTCTGAATCGCGAAACCGGCGAACCAATTTTCGGCGTGGAAGAACGGCCGGTGCCTGCGAGCGACACTCCGGGTGAAACCGCATCGCCCACGCAGCCGTTTCCTGTCGCTCCGCGCGCGTTGTCGCGGCAAGCGAAATTGACTCCCGAAAATGTCTGGGGCGCCACGGTTGCCGACAAGAAATGGTGCGCGGAAGAAGTCGGCAAACTTCGATCCGAAGGAGTTTTCACGCCGCCCAGCGTGCACGGAACTCTACTGCTGCCCGGGAACATTGGCGGCATGGCGTGGGGTGGCGCCGCGTACGATCCCGAACATCACTTGGCAATCATTCCCGCCAACAACCTGGCAACAGAAGTTTTCCTGATTCCACGCGCCGAATATGCGAACCAGCGTGAAGAAGGCCGCAATTTCAACGGCGACTGGGAATTCGCATCCATGACCGGAACACCTTACGGCATGAAGCGCCGGACTTTGCGGGCTCCCGGTGGTTCGCTTTGCGTCCCACCGCCGTGGGGCACCCTCAACGCCATCGATACCGACACCGGTGAGTTCAAGTGGACCGTCCCTCTGGGCCGGTTCCCGTCCATCGGCGGATCGCCGGAGGGCCCTCCCGGATTCGGATCCATCGCGCTCGGCGGGCCAATCGCTACCGCCGGCGGGCTCGTCTTTATCGCCGCGACGCTCGATCCAGCCATCCGAGCCTACGACGTGGAGACGGGCAAGGAGCTGTGGAAAGGCCAACTTCCGACGAGCGCCCGAGCCACGCCGATGACCTTCGAGGGACCTGATCACAAGCAGTACCTGGTCACAGTAGCAGGCGGCCATGGAATCCGCGGTGGACCGGCTTTGGGCGACTACGTAGTTGCCTTTGTGCTTCCGTGACACACGGTATAGTACCCCGACGCAGCGAGCCACTAAATATCGTCGTCGACCCGCTTTACTTTCGCCCGACTCGCGGGTAGTATGGTATGGTCCCCCCGAGAGACTGATAATAGGAAGGGGCTGTACTTTGCTGAAACTGAAGCGAGTTGAGATCCAGGGCTTCAAGTCCTTCTTTGACAGAACCGAGATGAAATTTCCCGGTTCGGGGATCGCGGCGGTCGTTGGCCCCAACGGCTGTGGAAAATCCAACCTGAGCGATGCGATTAGTTGGGTTTTGGGTGAGCAATCCGCCAAAAGTCTGCGCGGTGCGCGCATGGAAGATGTGATCTTCGCCGGCACACGAGACCGCAAACCACTCAGTATGGCTGCGGTTACGATGACGCTGATGGATCCCACCGGCGACCACGGTCATCACCTCGCTTCACAAAACGGTCACGCGAACGGCAACGGAACTTCGGAACACAAACCGAGCGAAGTCACCATCACGCGCCGCTTGTTCCGATCCGGTGAAAGCGAGTACCTCATCGATGGTAAGACCGCTCGTTTGCGCGATATACAGGATTTATTCATAGGTACCGGATTAGGTCCGGAGAGCTACGCAATTATCGAGCAGGGACGTATCGGGCAGATTTTGAGCAACCGGCCGCAGGATCGGCGCGCGATCATCGAAGAAGCGGCGGGCATCGGTAAATTCAAGACCAAGAAACGGCTGGCGGAAGCCAAGCTCGAAGGCGCCAAGCAAAATCTGGCGCGCGTGTTCGACATCCTGGAAGAAGTAGGACGTCAGGTGAATTCGCTGAAGCGTCAAGCGTCCAAGGCCAAGCGCTACGAGGAGCTAAAGACCGAGATGGTGGCGCAGCTCCGGAAATCGCTGACCGGGCGCTATCGGATGCTGGAGCGCGAGGCCGCCAAAACGGCGCTCGACCTGAATCTGGCGAATACCGAATTCCAGAATCTTTCCAATCAGGTAGCGGAACAAGAGAAAGAACATGTTCAGCTTCAAGAAACCTGCTATCGGAACGATGCCGAGTTGACCGACGCGCGCAAGAAACTAGCGGATGCGCAGATTGAGCAGGAGCGTACGCGCGGCAAGCTGGATTCGCAGGCGCAGCAAATTGGGGCCATCGAGAACCGGCTGATGCAAGGCGAAACGGAAGCGCAGGAGCTTGAGAAAAAACAGGCGCAGTTCCAGCAGGAACTGGAAGCGCATCTGCAATCGCTGGCCGAGCTGGAAGCGCAGACCGAATCGGCTCGAGAAAGGTTGGCCACCAAATCGGCCGAGCGGGAACGCATCCAGCAGGATTTGCAGGATCGTGCCAAGACGCTCGAAACCGGCCGGCAATCTGTTCTGCGACTGCTGGGCGAAGCATCTGCGCTGAAGAACCAGCTTGCGCAAGTTGCCGAATATCTTTCGGCCGTCGAGCGCGATGCCATGCGCTGCAAGCGCGATGAGCAGACAGCGACCGGGGACCTGGAACGGCTGAATACCGTGAAAGCGGATCTCTCGCGCCAGATGGCCGCGCGCCAGATGGAACTGGAATCCACCGCCGACCGCAAACGCGCCGTGGAAGAGCAGCTCAGTGTCCGCAAGACAAGCGCGGCGGAAGCGCGAGAAAAGCTGGATCATCTGCGCACCGAGGCGTCGCGTCTGAAAGCGCGCAAGGATTCGCTCGAAGAGATCCTTTCGCATCGCGCCTACACCGCGGAAAGCGTGAAGCGGCTGTTCACGGCGATCGAGCAAGGCGAGACGCAGGATTTCCGTCCCGCCGGCGTGCTGGCCGATTTTATTGAAGTGGAACCGGCTTACGAAAAGGCGGCCGAGGATTTTCTGCACGAAGAGCTGGAATACGTTGTCGTGCAGAATTGGAACGAAGCGGACCGTGGCATCGACATCATGCGCACGGATCTGGACGGCCGCGCAACATTCCTCGTCCATCCCGAACCGGAAGCCCGCTGGGCCGAAGGCGCCGAAATTGGCAGCGCGGAAGGCATCGCGGGACGGCTCAGCGATCATCTTCGCTTCACCAACGGATTCTCGAGCGCTCCGGCGCATCTGCTGCCGCGCTTGGCGCGCTGCTATTTGGCGACAGATCGTTCGGCGGCTCAGAAGCTGGCGGTGGAATATCCCGAGGCATTTTTCCTGCTTCCTGATGGCGTGAGCTATCAGGGCCACGCGGTCAGCGGCGGTAAGAAGACCGGAAGCGGACCGCTTGCGCTGAAACGTGAATTGCGCGAGCTCACCGGCGAAGTGCAGGTTAAGAATCGCGCGGTGGAAGAAACCGCGGCGCTGCTAGAACGCCTGGACCGGGAAATCGCCGCGTATTCGGACGATCTCGAGAGTTTGCGAAGCGAGCAGCAGAATCAGGAAAAGCAGGCGCTGGCACTCGATCACGAACATCGTAAACTCGCCGAAGAGTTCGCAAATGCGTCGTCCCGATTGTCGGTGGCGCGGCTGGAGCTTGACCGCCTGTGGATGGAAGGCAGCCGGTCTCGCACCCAGCAGGAGCAGGATCAGCGGACGCTGGAAGAAAAAGAAGCCGCACGAGCTATCGAAGAGCAAGTGCTCGAACA
>DATGIH010000113.1:0-3596 GCA_035295865.1 Bryobacteraceae bacterium | reverse complement strand
GTGTGATCGAAGGAGCGATTTTCCTGCATCAGGATCACAATGTGCTCCGCGTCAAGGAATGAGCTATTGGGCGCCGGAGGTATGGCGAAGGCACGTTCGATGGATGCGAGTAGCGGAGCGAGAGCGGTTTGGCGGAAGAAGTCGCGGCGGGAGGACATCCCGGCCATAGTAACGTTTCTCGAGGCTCGTTTCTGGCTTCCCGTTCGACAGCGCCGGTTACCGGGCCTGGGCTGCCGCCAAGCGTGATTCGTTGAGGTCCAATTCACGCTCCAGTTCGCGCAGGATTTCGTCGTTGATCCGGCCTTGGTCACGAAGACGCAATGCAGCAGCCCGTTCGACACCCACCAACATTCGCGAAAGATCGAGGAATTTCGTATAGTGTTCGGCCTCGGCGGCTGCTTCGCCCGGTTCCAGAGCGTTCACGCCGGCCAGACGATGTTTATAGTGCTGTTCCAGATCGTCGTAGACCTCGGCGAATCCGGCTGGATCGTTTTTGCGGAGCTCTTCCAGGCGTGCCTGCGCGGCTTCCAATACCAGTCGCCGGGCTTCGCGCTCTTCGCACTTCGCGCCCGGAGGTTGTGCGACACCCAAGATTCGAATCAGCGGCGGAAGCGTCAAACCCTGCACCACCAAGGTGACTAGGATCACCGTGAACGTCAAAAACACGATGAGATCGCGATGCGGGAACGGACTGCCATCGGCCAACGTCTGAGGGAGCGAAACAGCGGCAGCGAGGGCGATAACGCCGCGCATGCCGGTCCATCCGACTACAAAGATTTGCCTCGCGGAGGGCGTCGGCTCATCCTGGTGAAACAGATGACGACGCACGAAATACGCAAAATGCGCACCGGGGAAAGTCCAAACCAGGCGCAGCAGAATCAGGAGCAGGCTGAACACGACGCCATATAAGATGAGCTTCCCGGAACTCACTTCGCGGACTCCGGCGAGCACGGATGGAAGCTGCAGCCCGATAAGAACGAAAACGAATCCGTTCAGGATGAACGTCAGGGATTCCCAAACAGCCGTCGCTTGCAAACGCACATTCGGCGAGAACAGCTGCGAACTCTTGTGGCCAAGATACAGCCCGGCGGCAACCACAGCGAGGACGCCCGAGGCGTGAATTTCCTCGGCGAAGAGATACGCAGCGTAGGGAATCAAAAAACTGAGCGCGATTTCAATGGGACCGTCGTCGATGCGATGCTCGAACCACTCAGCGATGCGTGCTAAAAGCCAACCGCTGGCGATTCCGGCAATCGTGAGGTAGGCAAGGCGCAACAGGCCGCCGGTGAATGTGGGCGTTTGCCCACGCACTACCATCGCCACGGCGAACTCAAGAGCCAAGAGTCCGGAAGCGTCGTTCAGCAGGCTCTCGCCTTCCAGGATATCGACGATACGTTTGGGCAATCCGATGCGTTTGGCGATGGACGTCGCGGCGATCGCGTCGGTGGTGGCGACAGCGGCCCCTAAAACGAATCCGATGCGCCAATCGAATCCGGGGAACAACCAAGGTCCGGCGAGGGCCACGCCGAGGACGGTGAATCCCACCAATCCAAAAGCAAGCAGCGAGATGCTCACCAGGTTGTGCGAAAAATCCCGCCATGAGGTGACCCACGCCGCTGCGTACAACAGCGGCGGCAGTACCACCAGAAAGATGAGGTCGGGATCGAGCGTTACTTTTGGAACGGCGGGTATAAAACTCAGCAGGAGCCCGGCCACTACCAGGACGATCGGATACGGAGTCTGAAGTTTGCGCGCCAGTGCCGCAAAGGCGGCGACGAACAACAACAGAACCAGTAAAACGAATTGTGCGCCGTGGACTCCGGTGCCTTCCATCTGATTAAGCCGTGGCCTGGAAGGTTTGCGAGCGATACAGGTTCTTACCTTCGCCGCGGACTAAATCGATTCCCAGCCTCCGCATCTTCGAAAGCAACGTCGTGCGCGCGACGCCGAGGCGGGCTGCCGCGCCGTGTTTTCCGCCGACCACCCACTTGGTTTCTTCCAGTGCTTGCAGCACGTGATCGCGCGTGGCTTCGTCCAGGGCTTTCCGGATGGCTTGCACGTTGGTGTTCTGCCGGCGCGACGATCTACTGCGCCGTACTTGGCTGGGCTGCGCCCATTTCCGGTTCCGGTGTATTCAACTTGCTGTGACTGCGGCTGTACAGAAAGTAAACGACAAATCCGAGCAGCATCCAGCCGACGCCCGTGATCTGCGTGTAGCGATCGAGTCCGACGATCATCGCGGTACAGACCAGAGCGCCCAAAATCGGCACCAGCGGAACCATCGGAGTTTTAAAGGGACGTTTGATATCCGGCTGCGCGCGCCGCATGATCCAGATTCCTAGCGACACCAGCACGAAAGCGAAGAGTGTTCCCAAGGCCGTTAAATCGCCCAATACCGAATCGGGAATGAATGCAGCTAGCGCGCCGACGAAGAAGAACAACGTGATGTTGCATTTGTACGGCGTGCAGAACTTCGGATGAACGTCGGCGAAGATCTTGGGCAGCAATCCGTCTTTGGCCATGGAATAGAACACACGGCTCTGGCCGAGAAGCATGACCAGGATGACGGAAGAAAATCCGAAGAGGACAGCGACGGTAATCGCGGTAGCGAGCCATCCGAATCCAGGCATGTGGTTTTGGACGGCGTAAGCTACCGAAGCTTCTTTGCCCGCCTTGATGAACTCGGTCCAATTGGCGACGCCGGTGAGAACGTACCCGAACAAAATATAAAGGACGGTGCAGATGGCGAGCGATCCTAAAATGCCGATGGGCATGTCGCGCCCGGGATTCTTGGTTTCCTGCGCGGCGGTGGAGACCGCGTCGAATCCGATGAAGGCGAAGAACACGATGCCGGCGCCGCCCAGCACGCCGCCCCAACCGTGCTTGAAGATTCCTTCGTGCCCCGGATAGTTGGCCGGGATGGTGAACGGCGTGTGGTTCGCAGGGTTGATGAACTGCCACCCGATCACGATGAAGATCACAACGATGGCGACCTTTACCGCGACGATGATCGCGTTCACCGTGGCAGATTCTTGAGTGCCTTTGACCAGGAGTCCGGTCAGGAGAAAGACGATAAAGAGGGCCGGAAGATTGATCATGCCGCGCACGCCCGCGTCAGATACCTCCATCGGTGAATGACACCACTCAAACGGAATCACGCTTCCGAAGAGCGACATGAGTAAGCGATTGAGGTACTGACTCCAACCGATCGCGACCGTTCCAGCGCCCATCGCGTATTCCAGAATCAGCGCCCAGCCGATGGTCCAAGCCGTGAACTCGCCCATGGTGGTGTAGGCATATGTGTACGCGCTGCCCGCGATCGGGATCATCGCGGCAAATTCGGCGTAACAGAGTCCGGCGAAGAGGCAGCCGAACGCGCCCACGACGAAAGACAAGATCACGGCTGGTCCTGCGTTTTGGGCGGCGGCCGCTGCAGTTCGGATGAAGAGACCGGCGCCGATAATTGCGCCGATACCGAGCGCCACCAGACTTTTGGCGGTTAGGGTCCGCTTCAGATGACTTTCATTGGCTTGCGCCAGGAGCGATTGTAAGGATTTTTTGCGAGTTAAGCTCATGTTTCACTTCGATCTACAGAG
>DATGIH010000112.1:0-3648 GCA_035295865.1 Bryobacteraceae bacterium | reverse complement strand
GCCCGGACACGCAAGGCGCTGATCCACGGGATGACGCGGTGGTTGGATGAGCGAGCGTATGACCTGGGGCGCCCGGATCTGCAGATTTTGATGAAGCAGTGGGAAGTTGCTCAAGAAGAGGAGGCATTTCTTTTGAGTCCTCCAAACCGCTGGCATATTTCGCGGCATTTCATGCGGTATGCGCGGTATTTCGGGCCACAGTTGAGCTGGCGGCACCGGGCGGTGACGTATCTGAATGCGGCGGGATCGCTGGTCGTCGGGTACGAGAACATCCACAAACTGGATGCATGGAGGACGGCGATTACGCATCCGTTTCGACGGCCAGCGGGAATTCTTTAGTTACGTTGCGAAGTGTTGGGGGTGATTTCCGTGATGGAAATTGCCAGACAGAGTGTGGCGTTTTCGTGCTGGAGCCGACGTAGACTGAGGAGGTTCAGTCCAACGGAGCGGCGTGCAGAAGTGGCCCGGTTCGCAGAGGGTCTTGGCGCGCGTAGATACGGATGAAGCGCCCTTACATCAGCGTTCTCGTCGATACGTACAACCACGAGAGGTTCATCGAGGAAGCGCTAGCCAGCGTGCTGGAGCAAGATCTGTCGGACGCGGAGCGCGAAGTGATTGTGGTCGATGACGGCTCGACCGACCGGACGCCGGAGATCGTAGCGAAATTTGCGCCGCGGGCGCGGCTGATTCGGAAACAGAATGGTGGGCAGGCCTCGGCATTTAATGCGGGGATTCCGGAGTGCAAGGGCGAGATCGTCGCGTTTCTGGATGGGGACGATTGGTGGGCGCCAGGCAAATTGCGTGCGGTCGCGGACGCGCTCGCGTCGGATAAGGATGTGGGGCTCGTCGGACATGGGATCACGGAAGTCTTTCCCGATGGACGGCATCACGCGGAATTGCTGCGCGACACACCACGTTTTCGCCTTACATCACGAAGCGGGGCGGAATCGTTTCGGCTGCGAAAGAGCTTTTTGGGCACGAGCCGGATGACGTATCGCGCGCAGATACTGCGGGAGATCGGGCGCGTACCCGAAACGTTGCGGTTTCAAGCGGACGAGTATCTTTTTACGTTGGCGGGGCTTTTGGCGGACGTGTTGATTTTGCGCGCGTCGCTGACGTTTTACCGGCTGCATGATGCGAATTTGTTTCAGTTGGGCGACGGCAACGCCGAAGCGGTTCGTCGCAAGAGTGATGTGATGGCGGCGCTGGCTCGGGCACTGCGTGAAGAGATGCGGCGACGCGACGTTGCCGGGGAAATCGCCGACGTCGTTGTCGGCTGGGTGCAGAACGAAGCGGATCAACTATCGCTGCTTGCGGATGGTGGGATGCCATGGAAAACGGTTCGCACGGAACTGAATACGTATCGAGTGACACATCCGAGTGCGTCAACAGCGCATTGGATTTTCAAATGCGCGACGCTGCTGCCGGCCTGTGTGATTCCACCAAGAACGTACTACTCGTGGAGGCGGCAGTTTGCGAAGAGTCCGTGGTATCGGAGGACGCGCGAAAAGTGGTTGCCGTACCTGCAACCGGGCCACGTCGATCGATACCGGAGACAGGGCACTTGACCGCTGCGGCTGCTATTGCGCCTTCGGCTCGAGAGACACTCGACATACTGATGGCGGCGGGCGTGCCGAAACGGCGCGAGGGCGGAGTCGCGACGATCGTCTACAACCTCGGGCGAGAGTTGGAGCAGCGGGGTCACCGCGTCACATATGTGTTTCTGGACGATCTAGTGCCGCCAGATTCGGTGTCACCGCGATTCAGCGAACTGATTTTTTCGGCGCGGCTAGCGAAATACATCGCCGCGAATCGACGCAGGTTTTCGCTACTGAACCTACATGCGCCGGCGGGACTCATGTATGGGCTCAAGCGAAAGTGGATGGGGCGGTGGAGCGGACCACCATACGTCATGACGCTGCACGGGCTGGAAGAGCGCCGTGTGGATGTGATGACGCGGGAAGCGAAAAAAGGGCGCGCGTGGAATTTTGGCTGGAGGAATCGCGCCTGGCACAGCCTGTATCATTTTCCAAGATTCCGATGGGCGATTCGAACGGCGGATGGGGCGCACGCGTACAGCCGCGACGTGTGGAATTTGCTGCAATTGAAGTATGGGTTGGCGCCGGAGCGCGTCGCTTACATTCCGAACGGAGTTGAGCGCAGATTTTTTGGATCGGCGCGACGACGGTATTCGCGCGGCGAGACATTGCGGTTGCTGTATGCCGGAACATGGCTGGATCAGCGCGGGATTTTTTACATTCGTGAAGCGATGTCGCAGCTGGTGCCAAGGATTGCGGGGCTGAAGCTGACGATTGCGGGCCCGGGAGCGCCAGCGGAAGAAGTTACACGCTTTTTTGGTCCAGAGCTCGCGGCACACGTCGAAGTGCGACCTGTGATCGCCGCGGGTAGTATGCAGGAGCTTTATGCGGAGCACGACATCTTCGTCTTTCCGTCGCTGATGGAAGGCCTGCCGTCGGTGCTCTTGGAGGCGATGGCGAGCGGGATGCCGGTGATCACAGCGGAGACCTGCGGGATGCCGGACATGGTGCAGGACGGTTTCAACGGGTTGCTCGTTCCGCCGGCGGATGCGGGTGCGCTGGAGAGGGCGATCGAACGATTGGCGGAGTCGGAAGAGTTGCGCCAGAGTTTGGGCTGCGCGGCACAGGAGTCGATGAAGCGATACGAGTGGCCGATCGCGGCAGAAAAATTGGAAGCGCTATTTATGCGAGTTGTGCGAGCGGAGGATGCATCGAAACGAGCGTGACACAAATGGACACTCGATCCGCGAATAATGCGGTGATCGAGCTTGAGCCGCTCGGCTTTGAGCCGTTGCGGGTGAGAACTCACGCCCGAATCGATGCCGGACGGCTTGTCCTGGCGGCGATCATTCTTGTGGTCGCGATAATTTACGTCGTGACGCTGAAGCCCGGGCACGTCTTTGTGAATGATGATTTTGCGGCGTACATCATGCACGCAAAGAATCTGATAGAAGGGCACACCTACTCTGACATTCGCTATATTCCGAATCCAGATGCGATGTGGCTTTCGCCGGCGAGTGGCTACCCACCTATTTATCCGATGATCCTGGCACCGTTGTACCGTATCTTTGGGGTCGATCTGCGTGCGTTCAAAATTGCGACGGTATTTTGTTTCATCGGATTTCTGGCGGTCTACGCAGAACTGACCCGTGAGGACATCGGTTGGAACGGTTGCGCGGCTTTGCTTGTGCTGATCAGCTTCAATCCAGTGTTTTGGGGGCAGCGCGATTTCATTTTGTCGGAGTTTCCGTATTTGCTGTTCTCTTTTGCGGCGCTGCTCGTCATTGAGCGAGCTTATGCGCGGTTGGATCGGAACCGAGTTGACATTCGAGACGCGCTGCTCGTGTCTGGGCTGATCTACTGCGCCTATGGGACGCGAACGATAGGGATCACGCTGGTGTTCGCGCTTATCGTCGCTGATCTGTGGAAGTTCCGGAGGCCGAGCCGGTTTCTACTCTGTGTGATTTCTCTGGTCGGGGCCCTCATCGGAGGCCAGACACTTCTGCTGACATCGCCTAGCGGCTACGTGAGTGCGTTTCACTTTTCACTGCATACCATCGCCATGAACACCGTGTACTACGGGAAAACGCTTTCGTACGTGTGGGCGAAC
>DATGIH010000111.1:0-10044 GCA_035295865.1 Bryobacteraceae bacterium | reverse complement strand
AAACTCCACCAGCGCTTCTTTCGGCTTCGACTGATGCAGCAGCGCATTTCCTAGCCGCTGCCGCGCCATCACCTCTAAGATCCTCACTTGGACGTCGTTCACATCGTCCGCCGACAGCACTTCCATTTGTTGCAGCGCCGCGTGGTATTTTTCCAACGCATCCGCCGGTTTTTGTAGCGCGGCCGTTTCATCTCCGGTGAGCAACACCTCCCACGCTTCGATCCGCCGTAGATCTACATTTCGCGGATCCTCCGCGAGCATGCTTCCGAGCAGCGCGATGGCTTTCTCATGCGTCGCGAGCGATTCCGCGGGCTGATGCCCAAAATCGGCGAGCATTTCACCTGTGCGGCTGTAGGCCAGCGCCAACACACGGCGCGATTTTTTGTCTCCCGACGCCACCACGGATTCGAGCAGTGACACTGCTTTCTTACAATCCGCGAGCGCTCCCGGCCAATGATCTTTATCCGCCCGCTTCGATCCGTAATCCAGATACGCCAGCGCCAGATTCCGCCGCTCCTCGACATTAGTGGGATCCGCAGCCGACAAATTCTCCGCGATGGCCACCAGTTGTTTCGACTGCTCGATGGAACCGGCGCGATCCCCGGATAAACCGAGCAGATCGCCCAGCTTGCCATGCGCCCGGATCAATTCGCGCTGTGCGTCGATGTTGGATGGGTCCGCCGCGGTGGCCGCTTGCAAAATCGCGAGCGACTTCCGGTAGCTCGCCAGCGCTCCCGCGCCGTCACCGAGATTGGCTTCGCGAAAACCTCCTTGCACGTCGCCGACCTTCTGATAAGCCGCCGCCAGTTCGCGCTGCAACTCCAGATTTCCACGAGCTTCCTTGGCCAGCGCGTCGAGATAGCGCAGCGCGCGATCGACAATTAATTTGCGGGCGGCAGTGGAGCCAGGCAGATTCTGAATCGCGTCGTGAACTTCGAACAGAAGTGAATTTGCCAGCTCGCGCACATCCTGAAAGCGCTGCTCGGCACGAGCCCGCTCACGCCGCGCGACGTAGGTGGCGCGCAGTGCGATGCCCAGGCCGGCCATGAGCGCTAGCACCGCCAATCCGAACCCGAGCACGGCGACTCGATTGCGCACGACAAATTTTTCCGCGCGATACCAGAACGTGTCCGGACGCGCGATTACCGGCAGTCGCGACAGATGCCGCCGGATGTCCTCGGAGAACTGCTCCACCGAAGCGTATCGCCGCTCCGGTTCCTTGCGTAATGCTTTGAGAACGATGTTGTCCAGATCGCCTTGCAGCCGGCGGCGAAGCTTCTCTTCCTGCACGGCCGAACTTGGCTTCTCCGGCTGGGTGTCACAAACAGCTTGTGCGATTTCATGCGGCAGCCGGCTTACAGCGGGATAAGGCGAGTGGCCGGTGAGTAAGCCATAAAGCACGACACCGAGGGAATAGACGTCGCTTGAAGTCGTCATCGGCTCGCCGCGCACCTGCTCGGGACTTGCGTACTCCGGCGTCATCGGACGCAGCGCGGTTACTATGGCATCCCTGGAATCACCGAGATCGCTCGAATCCACGATCTTCGCGATTCCGAAGTCGAGCAGTTTTGGATCGCCCGATTCGGTTACCAGAATATTGGCCGGCTTGATATCGCGATGAATCACCAACCGCTGATGCGCGTACGCCACCGCCGAACACACCGTGCGAAACAAATGCAGACGCTCGGAGACGGAAAGTTTCCGGGAGTCGCAGAATTTGTCGATGGGTTGCCCTTGAATAAACTCCATCACCACGTAGGGCTGCCCATCTTCTAACGTGCCGCCATCCAAGAGCCGCGCTATATTCGGATGATCGAGATCCGCCAGAATCTGGCGCTCTGCGCGAAAACGATGCCGGCGGAAAGCGTCACCCAATCCGCCGCGCACCAGCTTGATCGCTACCTGCTTGCGATACTGATCGTCGGCACGGACGGCGCGATACACGCTGCCCATGCCGCCGTGCCCGGTCTCTTCGACGATTTCGTAAGCACCGATTCGTTTTCCCGCGAGCGATCCCGTTACTGCATCGAAAGAAGCCGACGCGCCGAACTCGAGAAAATCCGTACTCGCCGCTTCATCCGACTGGATGAGAGAATCCACTTCACGGCGCACTGCATCGTCTCCGGAGCAAGCCAGATCGAGAAAAGCCGCGCGGCCGGCTGGTTCGATCTCCAGCGCCCGCTCCAGGATTCCCCGGACTTTGCTCCACTCTTCAGGCGTCAATGGATCCTCGACTGATCTCGCGGAACAGCCAGGCGCGGGCCGAAGCCCATTCGCGTTTCACAGTGGGCGGCGAAACCCCCAGCACTTCCGATGTCTCCTCGATCGACAAACCGGCGAAGAATCGCAGCTCAACCATCCGGCTTTGTCGCTCGTCCAGCTTGGCCAGACTAACCAGCGCGTCATCGAGAGCCAGTAAATCGAATTCGCGGCGCTCCTGTTGCGCCACGGCTTCGGTCAATTCCAGAGTCAACTGACCTCCGCCTCGTTTGGCATATTGATGGCTTCTGGCATGATCCACCAGGATCCTCCGCATCATTTGCGCCGCCACGCTAAAGAAGTGCGCGCGGCTCTGCCAGGGGGCCTTTTGCGTTACCAGCCGCAGATACGCTTCATGAACCAGAGCAGTCGCGGACAGCGTGTGCCCCTGTTTTTCCTGGCTCAGATAATGCCCGGCCACGCGGCGCAACTCGCCGTAAACCAGCGGCATTAGGGTTTCAAGGGCTGCCTGGTCGCCTTTGCTCCAATCGGCTAGGAGCTTGGTTACGTCCTGGGGTGAAGACTCATTCACGATACGAATCAGCGCGATCCGTTCCAAGTATAGCTAGCCATTGGGATAAGAAAAATCTTGGGACGGCGTGATCCATTTCAATCTGGTTTCTCGCGTGTAATTGCAGGCACAGACCAAGATCGTTATTCGGAGAGTGCCAAAAAGAATCGGGGGTTAACTATATGAAACGAATTAGCTTTTTGTTAGTACTGGCGGCCGGCGGAGGTATACTCTGGGCGCAGCCAACGGTTTACGATCGCGGCGTGGTGAATGCGGATAGCCTGGTCCCAGTCGGCTTACCGAATTCATCCATCGCCCAAGGCTCCATCTTCTCGGTATTCGGTACGAACTTAGGGCCGGCGAAAAGTCCTGGCCTGTCGTTCCCGCTGCAGACTACGCTCGGCGGAACATCGATTCAAGTGACTGTCGGAGGAACCAGCGTAGCCGCGATTCCACTCTTTGTGGGTCCCGGACAAATCAACGCAATTCTTCCTTCCAAGACACCCACGGGCAGCGCATCGCTGGTTGTTACGACAGCGGCGGGTGCGAGCGCTCCGGCATCTTTCAACGTGGTTGCGCACAGCTTTGGAATCAATAGCGTGAATCAAAGCGGCAGCGGACCTGGCATCGTCGACGATCATAACTATAAGCTGGTCACTTTGAACTCCGCCGCGCAAGCGGGCGACACCGTGATCATCTGGGGAACCGGCCTGGGCGGCGTGTCAGGCGATGAAGCGGCCGGTCCGCTTCCGGGTAACCAACCCAACATTCCGGTGAAAGTTTATATCGGAACCAAGCCCGCCACCCTTACGTATCAAGGGCGCTCCGGTTGCTGCGCCGGCGTGGATCAGATCGCGGCGCAGATTCCGGCCGGCGTCACCGGCTGCTATGTTCCCGTCGCCGTCCAGATCGGCGACATCGTCAGCAACTGGGTGACAACATCCATCGCGGCGCCCAACGCGAATCGTGTTTGCTCCGATACGAACGGCCTTTCCGCAAGCCAACTCGCGGCAATTGAAAAAGTGGGTTCCGGATCCTTCGGGTCGATCAACCTCGATCGAAGTTCTACAACATCCACCTTGCCACCGCCACTCGGCACAGGCTCGCCGCAAACCACCACCAGCGACAGCGGAAGCGCGAGCTTCTTCAAGTACACGGCTGACCAGCTCGTATCGTCCGCGAGCCCGTTCCAGGTAACCGCGATCGGAACCTGCTTTGTGTTCACGTTCACTCGGCAAAACATGTCGTTTCCGAATCCGGTCGCGCCAACCTATTTGGATGCGGGCGTTCCTATCACCGTAAAAGGTCCCAATGGCAGCAAGACGCTCGCCCTAGTGCAGAAGGGAATCTATTCATCCGAGCTTGGAGGGGGTTCCGGCCCTGCCGCAGGCCCACTCTTTCTGGATGCCGGCGCTTACACAGTAACGGGCGTGGGCGGCGCGGATGTCGGCCCATTCACCGCTAATCTGACGATTCCTCCAGTGCTCACTTGGACCAACGAAGACAGCGTCAACACGGTGAATCGCGCAAACGGCCAATTAATCACTTGGACCGGAGGCGACCCGAACGGAACTGTCATCATTACTGGCGATTCCATCCAGTTCGGCAGCAATCCAGATGGGAGCGACGCGGTGGGCGGATTCTTCACTTGCACTGCCCCGGATAGCGACCATCAATTCACCATCCCGCCGCCGGTTCTGCTTTCGCTCCCGCCGAGTTCGGTGATTCCGGATCTGCCTATTAGCTTGGGGAACCTCTCCGTCGGCATCGGTTTGTACGGAACGTTCACGGCTAAGGGCATTGATGTTGGACTCATCACTTCGTCGGAGTCCAGCGGCAAAGGCGTGACCTACCAGTAAGACAGTTTGCGAGTGAGGCGCCCGGTCAGGTTGGCAACGAGGTCCGGGCGCCTAACCACTCACTAGCACCTTACTCGCATCCCAGCGCTTGGGGTGCCAATTTTATAGATCGAAAAGCGAGATCTTCTGTTTCGCCAGCCCCGAGCCCCAAGTCCCGAATCCCCAGCCTCAATCCCCGCTTCGTAGAATAGATACGGAGCGAAATCCCCGTGACTGAAATCGATTCCATTGCTGTACCGGCGGGCGACAGGGTTCCGAAACGTGTCGTCCGGCTCTTCGCCGATTTAAAGGTGCGTCCGAAGTTGATGGTGTTACACAATGTCTTTTTCACCATCCTGGCGCTGGGCGTCTATTTTGCGCTCTATCCCTACCTGCCCGGCCAAGCCAAGACTAATCTGTTTATCGTCCTGGGCGCTATTTATCTGCTGGCGGTGCTCGTGCTTGAGACCACCATCATGCCGCTCTATGTGTATCGGCCGTTGCGGCTCATGCTGAATGCCGATCAAGCCACACAACACGGTGATCGCCGGCACGAACTCATCGACGAAAACATGATTCCCGCGGATGAAATCGGACAGATCATGCGATCGCGCAACGCCACCATTCTCGATCTGCGCAAGCGGGAAGAGGAATTGGAAGAAGCGCTGCGCAAGTTGGAAGCGCAGGATCGGCTGGTCAGCCTGGGACTCATGAGTGCCAGCGTCGCGCATGAGTTAAACACGCCGCTGGCCGTGCTCCAAGGCTCCATCGAAAAACTCACCGAAACCACGCGGGACGCCGCCGCGATGGAACGATTGGCGCGCATGCTGCGCGTCACCCAGCGCATCCGGAAAATCAGCGAAAGCCTGGTGGATTTCGCCCGGGTCCGTAAGCATTATCTGGAACCCGTGCCGCTGCGGCATTTGATCGATGATGCCTGGAACCTGGTGGCGATCGACGAAAAAGCCGCGCGCGTGAATTTCGCGAATCGCGTTGGCGAAAATGAGATGGTCACCGGCAACGCCGACCGCTTGATCCAGGTTTTCGTCAATCTCTTCCGGAACGCACTCTATGCGATTCGTCCAACTGGAAATATCGCGGTCAACGCGCGGCGCTTGAATCGCAACGCGCAATCCTGGGTTTCGATTGCCGTGGAAGACGACGGTCCGGGAATCCCTTCCGACGTGCTTCCCGAAATTTTTGAAGCCTTCGTATCCAGCCGTCTGGACGCCAAGGGTACCGGCTTGGGTCTCACCATCGCGGAAGGTATCGTGCATCAGCATTCGGGCACCATTTCGGCTTCCAACCGTTCGCAAGGCGGCGCGTGCCTCGAAGTTACGCTTCCAGCCGCCGAGGCGCGGCGCATGGCCAGTCACGCGAGAGTATGAGCTCCGAAACGCCCAGCTTGGTTGGCTCCGTGGACCTGGTGGTCCTCGACGACGATCCGGATTTCTGCAATTATCTGGACGACGCACTGAAAGACGACGGGCTTTACTCCATCCGAACCTTCGTGCATCCCGACGAACTGTTCGCCGGCTGCGAACAGCGCCTGCCGGACATCGTTCTTCTCGATATGAAAATGGGCGAGTTCAAGGGCGACAAGGTGCTGGAGCAGCTTCAAGCCAGTTATCCGGGACTGTGCGTCATTATCGTCACCGGCTATCCATCGCTCGAAGACATGCGCGCCACCTTCAAGATGAAGGTGTTCGATTACATCTCGAAACCTTTTTCGCTGGCGCAGCTCCGACAGACGCTGCACAATGCAATCGAGAAATTCGGGTTGGGCCGCACCGCGCAGGATCGCTTGCGCGAGCGGCTGGGACATCAAATCAAAATGCTGCGAGTGGAGCGCGATTGGTCATTGAAAGATCTGGCAGCAGCCACCAAGCTCAGCATCTCGCAGATCAGCTCCATCGAACGCGGCGCGAATCTTCCTAGCATCGAAAGTCTGCTGGCCATTTGCAGGGCTTTCGATAAAAGGCCGTCGGAAGTGCTTTCGGCGATCGAGTTTTGATCGTGGATGGAGCAATCATCGTCGATAAGCCGGCCGGCATGACATCGCACGATGTCGTGAACCGGCTGCGCAGATTGTCCGGCACTCGCAAAATCGGCCACCTCGGCACGCTCGATCCCATGGCCACCGGAGTTCTTCCGCTTCTCATCGGCCGCGCTACGCGCCTCGCTCAATTTTTCGGGCCAGCCGAAAAGACCTACGACGCGCGCATCCGTTTCGGATTCGCCACCGACACCTATGACCGGGAGGGTACCCCGGTTTCCGAACCCCTGGCGCCCGGTTTTTCGCGCGAGGAACTGGAGACGGCGCTGGTTCCATTCCGGGGAACGTTCCTGCAGACTCCTCCGCCTTTTTCGGCTAAGAAAATCGCCGGCACGCCTGCGTATAAGCTTGCGCGTAAAAACGTTGCGGTCGAACTGACACCCGTGAAAGTCTGCGTCATCCAAATGGATCTCGAAGAATTCGACGGCGAGTCCGCGCGTCTTCGCGTCCACTGTTCGGCCGGAACCTACGTCCGCGGCATCGCGCACGACGTCGGGCAAAAGCTTGGATGCGGAGCGTTTCTCGATTCCTTGCGGCGCACAGCTTCCGGCGATTTCATCCAGGAACATGCGCACTCTCTGGCTGATTTAACGGCGCTTTCTCAGACCGGCCAGCTCAACGAAGCGTTGATTCCCGCGGCAAAGCTCCTGCCGCAATTTTCGACAACGCAGGTGGATCCCGCGACCGTCGCACAAATCCGGCAAGGCAGGGATTTCAGAACCTCGCCGTTCCTTACAAACTCACTCTCAAAGTACGTGAAAGCAATCAGCCCGGAAGGCGATTTGGTTGCAATCGGCGAAGCGCGGCTCCCCAATCTCTATCACCCAATCCTGGTTTTTTGAGCCGTGCGGAACTTGAATGAAGCAAGTTTAATTCCAGTGACAATCCTAGTTCCCCGCGCTTGGTTTATGATTCAAGTGTGCGGCTTTGTCTCGCGACACTTCTAATCCTAGCGGGGGCACTGTCGACGCCGGGGGTTGCGCAAGAGCGCGAATTATCCAAGCCCGAAGCTCCCAAAACCGAGCCGAAGTACGACGATACCTTTTCCGGTTCCATCATCGAACTCACAACCGCGAAAATTACGGTCTCGCGCAGCATCCTGGGCAAGCCCGCGGAAAAGCGCGTGTTTCTGATCAACGCAGACACGCGCATTGAGGGAAAGTGCCGGCTCAAGCAGAAAGTAACGATCGGCTACGTGACCACCGACGACGGCGATGTCGCACGGTTGATCGTGGTGCGGCAGAAACCGCCGGAAAAAAAGTAGTCGCTACTCTTTCTTCTTTCTCTTCGCAGCCCAGCGTTCTTTGACGATTTGGTGCGCTCGTCCCAGCGCCAGTGCATCCGGCGGCACAGGCTTTGTGATCACCGATCCGGCGCCGATGTAGCTTCCATCACCAATATCGATCGGCGCTACCAGCGTGGAGTTGCTTCCCACAAAAGCCTTCTTGCCGATCCGTGTGCGATGTTTCTTCACGCCGTCGTAATTGCAGGTGATGGTCCCAGCCCCGATATTGGTCTTTTCTCCGATTTCGGAATCGCCCAGATACGCAAGATGATTGGCCTTGGCGCCAGCGGCGAACTGCGTATTTTTCAATTCGACAAAGTTTCCGATGTGAGCTTCGGCGCCCACGACATTGCCATTACGCAGCCGCGCGAACGGCCCGATGTGCGCGCCCGCGTCAACCCTTGAGTCCGCGATCGAAGTAAATGGCGCAATCTGAACGCCGGCGCCCAACTCCGAATTTTGCACGATCGAACTCGCCCCAATTTTGCAATCCTCGCCGATCGCACTGCGTCCGAGAATACGCGCGAACGGCTCGACAATCGAATCCGCGCCGATCTTCACGTCGGCGTCGATTGTGACGGTTTCGGGGCGCTCTACAGTCACGCCATCCAGCATCAGTTCGCGCACTTTGCGATCGCGAAAAATCTTGTCGGCCACCGCCAGTTCCACACGCGTATTGATGCCGAGCAACTCGCCCGCCTCCGGAACCTCGAACGCCGCCACAGTGTGTCCTGCTTTGTTCAGGATCTCCACCATGTCGGTCAAATAATATTCGTGCGCCGGATTGTTGGTCGTCAACTCGCCGATGTGCTGCCAAAGCAGCTCCGCGCGAAAGCAGTAAATGCCGGGGTTCACTAGCTGGATTGCAAGCTGTTCGGGCGTGGCCGCTTTCTGTTCCACAATCGCTTCCACTTTGCCCGATTTTCCGAGCAGGATGCGCCCATAGCCGGTCGGGTCTTCCAAACGCGTGGTGATCAAAGTCATCGCCGAATCGCCGGAAGCCTGCCGCTTCACCAATTCCTGCAACGTAGCCGGCGATAGCAGCGGACAATCGCCGTAAAGCACTACTACCAAGCCGCTCTGCGATTCAAGCGCACTGCGGCACGTCATCACAGCATGCCCCGTGCCTTTTTGCTCCGTCTGTTCGGCAAAACGGACGCCGGTGGATTCCAGTTGCTGTTTGACTTGTTCCCGCTGATGCCCTATGACGACCGTGATATGTTCCGGGGTGGTAATCGCCGAGGCCGCCCGCACCACATGCTCGATGAGCGTCAGGCCCCCCGCTCGATGCAGCACCTTAGCGTGCTTCGACTTCATCCGCGTACCCAAACCGGCGGCCAGCGCCACCACATTGACAGGCAGATCGGGTAAAACCACGTTGACAGGCGGTTTCATTAGTCGCTTGCGGTCCCTTATTTTTCTCCGAGCACCCGGACTTTGCGCCGATTGGCACGGCCCCGCCGCGCCAGATCCATGGCGATCTCTGCAGCCACCCGCGAATCGTGACGGACCACGTCGCCTTCGGCAAGAAGATCGGACGCTACTATTTGCAGGCCCATCTTGGTCAAACGTTCCACGTCGTTTACCACCGATTGGGCCTGCTCGGCCGCGTACTTCCGGCGCTGGCGAACCGTGATGGGACGGGTGTTCACCACCACGACATCGAACAGGTTGCCGCCCGCGTGACGATTGATGGCCGACACGTGATCCGAGGCCCGAAATCCCGTTGTTTCACCGGGCTGCCACATCAAGTTCACAAAATAAGCCTTCAAAGCCCGGCTCTTTCGGATGGCCTCCGGAATCCCCTTCACCAGAACATTCGGAATCACGCTAGTGAAGAGCGATCCGGGACCGAATGTGATGAGATCGGCGCGCTGGATCGCTTCGAGGGTTTCAGGCATCGGCTCGCACATGCTGGGACGCAGCCGGACAGCCTTAATCGGCGAACGGCTTTTGCTGATTTTACTCTCGCCCGTCACGATGCGTCCGTTTTCGAGTTCCGCTTCCAGAATTACATTCGTGTCAGTCGCCGGGTAAATGCGGCCCAGACTAGCCAGCACTTCCGACGAGACTTTCACAGCCTGCGCGAAATCGC
>DATGIH010000110.1:0-6096 GCA_035295865.1 Bryobacteraceae bacterium | reverse complement strand
TTGGATTGCACGAAGAACATCTTGCGGTCCGGAACTATTTCCGAAGTTTTGAAATCGGCCGGGACGGTGAACAACGAGGCGTCCGGCTCTGCGCGCGTGATGTTGGTGAGCCGGAAGGTTTGTTCGCCGGTGCGCGGGTCGGAGCGCTTGCTCATCACGATGGTTTTCAGCTCGGGCGAGATCCAGACTTCGGTGACGATGTCGATGGCTTTCTCATTTCCGATTTCTCCGGCCGCGATGGTGCGGGTGGTGCGAGTGCCCTGAGCATTAACGCCCTCGATTACCTGCATGCCTAAGTCTTCGGTGCGCGCTTGCGATTGTTCGCGTTCCATATCCATTTTTTGAGTGCTGAGCGACAGGGGCATGGGAGCCATATCCGATGTGAAGGTTGCGGTTCGCCCAATAAAGTTCATTTTCATGGGGCCGGCTTCGACGCCGGGCCCTGGAGGCGGGGGCGGCACTCCCGGCATTTTATGACCCATGGCGTGCGCGGTTTTTTCGTCGAGGTTCAAGGTGTAGGATTTCTCAGCCACCGGATCGACGATGAAGACGAGATGCGGAGCTCCGGCGGCGGACATGTTGCCGATGAGCGGAAGCGTTGCGTCGTTGCGAGTGCGTCCGGAGGAATCGCGCGCGGTGGTTCCGCTGGATTTTTGCACGATGCGATTTCCGTCGGCAAGAGTCTGGACAGATTCATTGACCACCGTGGCCGAGTAAGGCGATCCCGTCACGGTGTGGGAAGAGGCGCTGAAGGCGGCGACGCCGGCGGTGTGCATGGTTTCGGCGAGTACTTTCATCTCCTGCTGCTGCTTCGCTTCCATTTGAGCGAAGAGCGAGCCGGCGGAAAGCGTCAAGAAAAATAGCGTACGTTTCATCGAGAGTTACTCCTTTTCATTATTCATTCGGGCGAGACAGCAGAGTGCTGGGTGAACCATCCGCGGCCAGGCGGAAATCCGCGACTAAGCCGACACCTTCGGGGAGCGCTCCCGGCGGAAAGAGCGCGTCGGCTGGGATCAAAACTTGAATCGTGGGCTCGGCGGGAATCCACGGCGCGGGCGGTTTTCGGGCACGATGTCGAACGCGCGGCGGCGCGGCTTTAGCAGGCGCGATGGCGGGAGCCTGGACCCCGGCGGCCTGTTGCGGAATGCTCGCGATATCCTGGGTGATCGGGCGAGGCTTTAGCAAAACGAATGCCACAAGCGCAGCCGCGGCGATGGCAACGGGCGCGGTGTATCGCAGACGGGAGCGCGCCGGTTGCGCGGCAGCCTCGCGGATGTAGAGAGCGAAATCGTCGCTCACTTTGCGGAACGAATCCGCTTGCTCCAGGCACTCGTGGCATTCCGCGAGGTGGCGATCCACGGTCTCGGCTTCGGCGGGCGTCAGTTCGCCGTCCATCCACAGAATCAATTTCGATGAATATTCACACATTGCATTTCTCCGCCAACTTTCGGACTGCACGGTCCACGCTGTCGGCAACCGTGGAGGTCGCGATTCCCAAAACTTCCCCAATTTCGCGATAACGCAAGCCTTCGGCACGCAGCATCAGGCATTCGCGTTCCGCTTCGGTAAGAGATCGAACGGCCGCTCGCAACTGGCGCGATTTTTCTTTCGCGAGCAAGCTGCGCTCGGGTGTCAGATAATCCGGCATTTCATTTTTCGACGCATCGAGCGACGTCGCGAAGCGCTGGTGATAACTGGTCTGCCGGTTTCTAGCCTGATTGTGGGCGACGCGGAACAGCCAGCTCCGGATGTTCTCCTGCGAGCCGCCACTCGACACGTGGCGGTGAAGCTGAAGGAAAGCGTCTTGCGAAACATCCTGGGCATCCTCGGAAGAGAGTCCCAGGCAAACCAGATAACGCTGCAGCGGCTTACGCAGTTCGTCGAACAGTTTCGCGGCCTCCGGCGAGTCCTTCGCGAATGCGGAACCTGGTAACGGAAACGGTATTGACTCGCCGCTCATGCTTTCTACCAGTAGAACAAGTGGGGACGGAGATTTTCCGGCTTGCCGGAAAATCGGGGCTGGGAGTCGCGGGAAGATCGCTTACGCGATCATTTCTTTGATTACGTTGCCGCCGAAATCGGTCAGTTTTTCGTTGCGGCCGTTGTGGAGGAACCACAAGCGATTTTGATCCAGGCCCAGGAGTTCGAGGATGGTGGCGTGGAAATCGCGCATGTGGAGGCGATTGCCGATGGCGCGCAGACCCAGTTCATCGGTGTCGCCGATGACGGACCCGGCTTTTACGCCGCCGCCGGCGAACCACATGGTGAAGCCGTGCGGATTGTGATCGCGTCCATTGCCGCCTTGCGACATGGGCAGGCGTCCAAACTCCGCGCCCCAGATCACCAGCGTTTCGTCCAGCAAGCCGCGCTGTTTCAAATCTTGCAGGAGCCCCGCGATGGGAAGATCGGTCATGCCGCACATCTTTTCATGATTCTCGACCAGGTTGCTGTGCGCGTCCCATTGGACGGAGACGGGTCCGCCGCCCGAGTAGATTTGTACGAACCGGACGCCGCGTTCAACGAGTCGACGCGCCAGCAAGCAGCGAGTTCCGAATTCCGCCGTGCGTTTTTCATCGAGACCATAGAGCTTGCGCGTGGCGGCGTTTTCTTTCGAGATGTCGACGGCTTCCGGCGCGTGGCTCTGCATCCGGAACGCCAGTTCATACGAACTGATGCGCGCAGCCATTTCCGTGTCGCTATCGAGCGTGTCCATCTCGTTCATGCTCTGCAAAAAGTCGAGCGTGCGACGCTGGCGATCGGGCGTGATGCCGGCGGGAGGCTTCAGGTTGACGATGGGATTCGGACCGGGACGGAACACCGTGCCCTGATAGACCGCGGGCAAAAATCCGGCGCCCCAGCACGGCGTGCCGCCTTCGGGAGTTCCTTCGGGCTGCGGCATTACCACGTACGCCGGCAGATTTTCGCTTTCGCTGCCTAATCCATAGGTAATCCAAGAGCCCATGCTTGGATATCCCATCAGAATGCGTCCGGTGTTCACCTGATACATCGCAGGCGCGTGGACGGTGCTTTCGGTGTAAAACGATCGCACAAAACACATGTCATCCACGTGCTGCGACATATGCGGGAATAGCGTGGAGACCTCGCGGCCGCATTGACCGTACTTGCTGAACTTCCAGGGACTCTTGAGCAGCGGCGTATCGCCCTTGGTGAATTCGCTCACCACGGTTCCGTAGCTCGGCGGCAGAAGTTGTCCGTCGTATTTCTCGAGCGCGGGTTTCGGATCGAAGGTATCGATGTGGCTGGGCGCGCCGACCATGAACAAGAAGATCACCGATTTTGCTTTTGGCTTGAAGTGCGGCGGCTTGGCGGCGAGGGCGTTCACGCGCTGTACGGCGGCAGCTGTTGGAGCCGGAAGCATGGACGCCAGCGCGATGGCGCCGAATCCGTGCGCCGAACGCACCAGCACATCGCGGCGCGTGACCGCGTTGCCCAAATGAGGAACGCCGGGCTTGTCGAACGGCGGAAAATTATTGGACATAGACGAACTCGTTCCTGTTCAAGAGTGCCAGACACATATCCGCCAGGCTTCCACCGGCGGAGAAAAATCTTTTCGCGAGCTTCTTTTCGGATTCCGATGGCGCACGCGACAGAGCTAGTTCCCAGGCGGTATTCACGGCGCAGACGGAATCGGTCTTGCAGGTTTTCGTGAGACGATCGGCGAACGCTTGCGATTGCTCCTGCATGAAATCGCTATTCATGAGCGACAAGGCTTGCAGCGGATGCGTGCTGACGGGGCGAACCGGGCAGGATGTGATGGCGTCCGGCTGATCGAACGACGTCAGCAGCGGAAGACGAACGCTGCGCTTGTTGTAGAGATAAATGCTGCGGCGATTCTGCACTGTTTTGTCGGGATTCACCGGCCACAGGCCGTCGCGCTCATGTTCGGTGAAGATGAGATCGTAGACTTCCGGCTCAATCGGAATGCGCACCGGACGTCCACCGAGCTTCGGATTCAGCGTGCCGCTGACGGAAAGAATGGCGTCGCGCATGGTTTCGCCTTCCATGCGTTTGCGGTTCATGCGCCAGTACCAGCGATTATCGGGGTCGGCGGGATCGCGCGTTTTATCCGGCGCCGAACTTTGTTGATAGACGCTGGAGGTCACCAGCATCCGATCGAGAGTCTTGATGCTCCAGCCCTTGGCGACGAATTCCGCGGCGAGCCAATCGAGCAGAACTTTGTTGGATGGCTTGTCGCCCATCACTCCAAAATCGTTGGGTGTGTTGACGATCCCCGTGCCCATGCGGAATTGCCAGAGGCGATTGACGATGACGCGAGCGGTGAGCGGATTGTCGGCGGATGCCAGCCAGTTCGCGAGCGCGGTGCGACGGCCGACGCTTTCGCGCGGGATTTCGTACGAAGCTTTCAGCACGCGTGGTACGGATGGATCGACCGGATCCAAGCGATTTTTCGGATCGCCCATGCGCAGCACGTACGCTTGCGGAGCTTCCTCCTTGTTGTTGACGTACGCGTAGGCGGTGGGTAACGGATCGGGCTCGGTGGCTTCGATCTCGTGCAGTTGCACGCGTAGTTTGGCGCGCTGTTCGCGAACCTCCGGGGGCATCGCAGCTACGACGACGTCCCAGGTGGGCTCAACCTGCGAATTTGCATTTTCCGCCAGCGTCGCCTGTTCGGGAGTGCGTTTGTCTTTGGGAATTCGCCAAGCTTCCTGCAATTTCGGATCAAGCTTCGCGAGGCGCTCTTCGATGATGCGATCCGCGTAGGGCTTTGCGAGCGCTTCGAGCGCATCGGTGACCGGCTTGAGACGCGCTTTATAAGCCTTGTCGGCCGCTTCCCACGCGGTTTTTTCGTCATCCGTCGCTATCGGGATTTCTTTGCCGGACGCGCCGCCGAAGATGGCCTGCAGGCGGTAGTAGTCGGCTTGCAGAATCGGATCGAACTTATGGTTGTGGCAGCGGGCGCAGTTGACGGTAAGTCCGAGAAAGGTTTGTCCGACAGACGTGGCGATCTCGGTGAGCACTTCTTCACGGCTCATCTCCGGATCGATGTTGCCGGCGACCAGATGCTCCTGTCCGGCGCGGAGATATCCGGTGGCGATGAGCGCTTCTTTGTTGCCGGGGAACATTTCGTCGCCCGCGATTTGTTCCTTGATGAACTGATCGTAAGGTTTGTCGTGATTGAAGGCGTCGATCACGTAATCGCGGTAGCGCCAGGCGTGCGGGCGGTCGGCATCGAGTTCGAATCCGTTGGTTTCCGCGTAGCGGACCACGTCGAGCCACTTCAGCGCCCAGCGCTCACCGTAGTGCGGGGAGGCGAGCAGCCGGTCCACCACTTTTTCGTAGGCGTTTGGCGATTTGTCTTGTACGAACGCGGCGACTTCAGCCGGTGTGGGGGGCAATCCGGTCAGATCGAAGGTGACGCGGCGGATGAGATGAATGCGGTCAGCTGGCTCGGAGTGCCGGAGTTTATTGGTCTGCAGAACGCTCAGGATGAACGCGTCAATCGGTGTGCGGACCCAGGGGTCGGATATTTCCGGAACCGGCGGTTGGTTGACTTTTTGAAACGCCCAATACTTCGCGCGGGCGCCAATGAACTTGGCTTCTTTATCGAGGGGCGCTTGATCCGCGGCAAACGTGGCGGCGAGAGCTGCCCCGAGAAGGATGACACTTCGGATTTGGGGCCTCACGATTGGATCTTACTACAGATGGCGTGAGGACTTACTTTCAGAAGGAAATGCCGCCTGGAAAGCCGGCAGCCGTCAGGATTGGCCGCCCTACGTGGATGATATGCTCCAAACGTGAGTGCTTCTTGGACGCGGCGCGGATTTCTCAATAGCGCCGCGGCAGCCGGATTTGCTTATTTGTTGCCGCGTTGCGCGTGCGGCGCGCCGGTGCCTTTTCCCGTTCATTACCGAAAACCGAATCCATACGAAAAGCTGCGGCCGCTGATCGAGCCTGGGCATGATGCGTTCCCGGTGGAAGCGGAGGCGGTGGAGATTGCAGCTCGTTGGAAGCGGGGCCTCGCAACGGGCTCTATTTCACTCGCCGAGGGGTTTCGCGGATCGTCGCCCATGCCGGCGCGTTATCGCGGTCTCGATGCGGAGTTTGATCCTTCCG
>DATGIH010000109.1:0-3318 GCA_035295865.1 Bryobacteraceae bacterium | reverse complement strand
GAACATCGCTCGCCTGAATCCGTAATCAGCGCTGCGCCGGCGGAAGCGGCAGGAACACAACCGGCGGAGGAGGCCATTCGAGCGGCAGTGGGCCGTGCTCTTTCGCTTGCCGGACTTTCCTCGCCCTCGCCAACAAAGCGTCCGCCGCGGGCGTGTCTCCCTTTTCTCGCTGGATGGCCGCGAGGTATTGCATCGCATCGGCATAGTTTGAGTCGAGCTCCAGCGCATGATTGAATTGCCTGGCCGCCTCATCCAGCCGGTGACTCGATTTGTGCCACTCGATTGCCCCAAGCGCGTAATAGGCCTGTTTGCTTTTCGGATTGATGCCGGCAGCTTTCTGATAAAGTTGCTGCGCCTGGTTCAGCTTCTCGTCTTTCTTCGCCGCCGGCGCGGCGTAGGCCTCGTCAAAATAGAACTGCGCGAGATAAAGAACGGCGTCCAGATTGCGCGGATCGATTTCCAGCGCAGCCCGCAAGTTCTCTTCCGCATTTTTCCACAGCAGACGATTCTCACGAGATTCCTCACCCGGAACATAGGCGGCTAAATAACCCAACGCAAGCGACAACCGCGCGTCGGCGGATTGCGGATCGTCCGTCACCGCATGTTCGAAGCACTGAATTGCCTCGCTGTATTTAGCGTGCCGGTATGCGTCCACGCCCTTGGTCATCCAGGATGGATCCTCTTGCGCGTACGCAATGGCAGCCGCGAGGCCTAATGCGTATAACCGGAAGTTCATTTCAACATCGGAAACAGCTCGCGGATGCGCGCTTCATCGGGATGCGCGCCGTACTCGCAAATCTCGAAAGCTTCATAAAACTGCGTGGCATTTCCCTTCCGGGGCCCGTACCACTTCACCAGCGATTCGCGAACGGCGGGGCTCGGCGGACGGTTTCGCGTGCGCTTCAGCCAAGCCTTCCGCTCTACCGGGTCCTTCGGAACTTCGCTTAGCTTTCCATCCACCCACGGCAGCCATTCGTAAAACTGCGAGACGTGAGAATCCAGCGCGTCGGTCTTCTTATCCACAACTTCGTCGATCGCGACCGCGATGTCCGGACGAAACGGATTCGGCCGCTGAAACCCGTCTTCGTAGTAGAGAAAGACGGGATTTTTGCGCAGCGCGGGAACCTCAGGCGTCACCGCCGGGACAACCACCATGTAGGCTGCATCCTGCACCAGCACGCCCGTATAACGATGATCCGGATGATAATCGTTGGGCCGGGGCGCAAGCACGACATCGGCGTTCCATTTGCGAATCTGGCGAATAATCTCTTTGCGAACTTCGAGCGTGGGCAGCAGCTCGCCGTCATGATTGTTCAACACCTCATACTCGATGCCTAAGCGGCGCGCCGATTCCTTCGCTTCGGCCAATCTGCGTTTGGCCAACGCCGGGCCGGTGATCGATTGATGACCGGCATCGCCATTGGTGACCGAGACGAACTTGACGGCGTGGCCCATCTTGGCGAACAATGCTGCCGTGCCGGAAGCTCGAATGTCGCAATCGTCCGGATGCGCTCCGAACGCGATCACGCGGATCTTGCCGTCTTGCGCGGTCAGCGTCGCGACGCCGAATAGAAATAGCGCGAGTGTTCTCATCTGCATTCCTTCATATCACACCTGCGATTGGTACGATAAATCCAATATGCCGAAGACGATCTTGCGTTACCCGCTTTTCGCGATCCTGATTTGTGCGTCTGCCGTGGCGCAAAACAAGAAGCCCACCACGCCCGCGGAAACCGTGGCGCAATATTTCAAGGGGGTCAACGATCAGGTGCTCGTGATGGCCAAGGACTTTCCGGAAGACAAATACGACTTCCGCCTGAAGCCGGAAATGCGCTCCTTCGGCGACGTAATCGTCCACATCGCGTCCGGCAACGTCTATGCCGCGAAAGCAGGACGCGGTGAAAAAGTGAAATGGGACGAGCTCGACCCGAAAGATTACAAGGGCAAAGCCAAGATCGTTGCGCTGCTCGAAAAATCAATCCAGGATTCGAACGCGACGCTCAAGGCATCGCCCGTGGGACCGGACAAAAATCTCGAACCATGGATGGGCGTCATGGAGCACTCGGCAGAGCATTATGGATTGCTGATCGCGTATTATCGCGCGAACGGCATTGTGCCGCCCTCGTCGCGTCCGCAGAAATAGTTCAGGCCGCGGATGAACGCTGATAAACGCGGATAAAATGTTCTCCGCGTTCATCTGAAATTAAGTTCTTTAATAATTCCGCGCGCGTTCCTTGTTGGGACGTTCCGCGCGGCTCATCGCCTTGACTCCAGCCAGCGCCGGATCGGCCTTTTCCAAATCCTTGAAGTTCCGCATCACTTTGGCGATGCCGGTAGCGATGTCATCAACATCCTTTTCTTCACCGATCAGCAGGAACTGCGGCAGCCACACTGCCTCTTCATACGCGGCGCGTTCGGACACCGGGCACTTGACGCCCGAGTAATCCGATTTGAGTTGCGGACACGTTTCCGGAGTCGCGTAGAACAGATCGCTGCGATAGACGGGCTCATAGAATCGCCCATCGCTCGGAATTCCTTCGGCATCCAGCGCTGCGACAAAAAGATCGCGCGCGACTCCCGGCCGCTCCGGCCGATATTGAAAAACGTAGTTGTAAATCGTGTCGCGCGTGATGCTCGGTTGCGCGGGCAACGGCCGGATGCCGGGAATCGCTTCCAACGCGCTGCTGAGACGCGCTGCATTTTTGGAGCGTTTTGCCGCGAAATCCGGCAGCATGTCGAGCTGGCCGATCAGCAGCGCCGCCTGCAGCTCGGTCATTCGATAATTCGCGCCCAGCACGCGCTGTTGATATTGATCCGTCCGACTGGCCCGGCCGCAGTTCACTTGCGATTGCATGTGTTCGAAATATTTCAGGTCAGAGGTGATCACCATCCCGCCTTCGCCCGACGTCATCAGCTTGCTTTCCTGAAAGCTGAAGCATCCGATATCGCCGATGGACCCGGCGCCGCGTCCGTGATACTGCCCGCCGTGCGCGTGCGCGCAATCTTCGATCAGCTTCAACCCGCGCTCGCGGGCGAGATCGCTCAGAGCATCCATGTCGGCGAAGCGCATCGCCAGGTGCACCGGCAGCAACGCTTTCGTGCGCGGTGTGATGGCCTTGCGCGCGGATTCCACATCCAGGCAATACGTATCCGGATCGACATCCGCAAACACCGGCACCCCGCCGGCAAACAACACCGCGGTCGCAGTTCCATCCCACGTATAGGCGGGGACAATCACCTCATCGCCGAACTTGATTCCAGCGGCTTGCAATGCCGCAACCAGCGCGATGGTTCCGTTCGCCAGGCACAATCCATACT
>DATGIH010000108.1:0-52245 GCA_035295865.1 Bryobacteraceae bacterium | reverse complement strand
GTTAACGCTCCTCTGCGGTCGTTCGCTCGGATGGCGGCCATGGCTGGTAGCAAAGCGAATCGAGAATCCGGTCAAACTTCATCGCTGCCTTCTGTGGGACATCCTTATACTCCGCATAGCCGGTGATGAACGTTAACAACCGCCAGGACCGCCCGTTCTTCGTGAGCCGGAAATCACGCCCTTTCTCCTGAGAACAATGCCATCCATGCACTGTTCCCTCTGGAGCTTCGGGAGAGCCGAACCATGCTGGCTTGGTCTGCACCGGGCCCCAAGTTGCGTTTGCAGTGAAAATGATCAGTTGGCTCGTCTCGCCCTTCGAAGAGAAAGTAATGGAATCGTGGATGTCGCCCTCGAACCCAGCCGCTCTATGGAAATCCGTTCCAAACGGGCGGCAGAACTGAATTAGCCCGAATCCGTGTTGCTTGATCCGCTTCCCCCAGCAGTGCGTGGTCGCGCAAAGGTGAATCTCTCTCGAGTCCGAAACCTGATTGGTCTGTGCTGCGAGCGCCAGCGCTACAGCCATCACCGGGAGCATAATCGATTCTACCCGCAACAGCATCCGTGTCTATCCGTGGCTAAAAATCGACTTCTTTCCACCACGATCCGCGCCCAGAACTGTGGCCGTTTAGCCACAGACGAAACTTTACAACGCTTTTCAAATCAAAAGGCTAGCGATTGGGGTTACTCATTGCTAGAATGAAAAGTTCAGTTTGCAAACGAAGCGTAAACCAGTGGCTTTCCCCAGGCGGCCTCAAGGAGGCGACTGTGCGATTTGAAACCACCATTCAGCGACCCGTCGAAGCGCGCGGCGTAGGCCTGCACAGCGGCGTCCCGGTTTCCATTCGCATTCTGCCCGCGCCTCCCTCCACCGGAATCGTTTTCATCCGCACCGATCTGGACAATTTTCCCATTCCCGCCAGCTGGCGCTACGTTGCCCGCGTGAGCTACGCCACCAGCCTGATGCGGCAAGGCGTGCTGATCTCCACCACCGAGCATCTGCTCAGCGTGTTCTACAGCATGGGCGTCGATAACGCGTATGTGGAAATCGACAATCTCGAAGTTCCCATCCTGGATGGCAGCGGACGCCCCTATGTCGACCTGCTGCGCTCGGCCGGCCTCAAATCCTATCGCCGGCGCAAGCGCTTTTTGCGGATCCGCCGGCCAGTCACCGTCGAATCCGGTTCGAAACGCATCTCCATCCTTCCGTCCGATCGTTTTCTGCTCACCTGCGATGTTTTCTTCGATCATCCGTTAATTGGCCGGCAAGCGCTCGATCTGGAAGTGACTCCCGAACGCTACGCCGAAGAGATCGCGCCCGCGCGCACCTTCGGATTCGAGCACGAGCTTGCTCAGATGCGCGACATGGGTTTGATCCGCGGCGCCTCGCTCGAGAATGCCGTCTGCTTCGATCGCGTGGGCGCGCGCAATCCCGATGGTTTGCGCTTTCCGGACGAATGCTGCCGCCACAAGGCGCTCGATCTGATCGGCGATCTCGCGCTGATCGGCAAGCCGCTGCTCGGCCATGTCATCGCCGAACGCGCCGGACACGCCATGCATACCGCGCTCGTCGCGCGCATAATGTCCGATCCCTCGCTCTACGAAATGCTGAGCTTCGATCAGCTTGCCACGCGAGTGGCGCACGCGCTAGTTTCTTAAATACGTTTCTGGTTCCTGGTTTCTGGTTGCGCGCTGAATTAGAAACGAGAAACGAGAAATGGCCTTTGGTCACCATCCCGAATCTGGTAACGCTGCTCCGGCTGTTACTCGCTCCCTTCGTCGCCGCCGACATCCTATACGGAAATTATCGCCGCGCCATCGCGCTGTGTTTCTTTGCCGGACTCACCGACGTGATCGACGGCTTGCTGGCGCGGCAAATAGGAGAGACCTCGCGCAGCGGCGCATACCTGGATCCCATTGCGGATAAGATCCTGCTGAGCGTAGTCTACGTCGCGCTCGGCCTCGCGCGGGCCATTCCGTGGTGGATGGTCGCCGTGGTGTTCGGCCGCGATGTCCTGATCCTCGCCATGGCCGGATACGGATTGCTCTTCACCAAAATCCGGAAATTCCCGCCGTCGGTGTGGGGCAAGCTGAGCACGTTCTTCCAGATTTCCGCTGCGCTGATGATCCTCTGCGCCCGCGCCGGATTTCCCGCGCCGGATCGTCTGGCGATTTGGTTAATGGTCGCCGCGACCATCTGGAGTGGCATTCACTATGCCTGGCGGGGCGTCACTTTGCTCGCAGCCAGATCCCATTGAACCCACACCGCCCCCGCAATCAGGAACGTCAAATCCAATTCGGAGCAGTTGCCGTGCACTTCCGGATGTGCGACCACGCTTGGAACCCAAATCAATACCCCAAAGGACACCAGCATGAACGTCATTAATCCCAGCGCCAACCGAGCCCGGAAGTTCGCTAGAATCGCCAGCGCAGCGAGTCCGAACGCGATCGTGGTGACGACGGTCCAAAAGCTTTGGCTCGGCGGAATCCACTTGGGAACTAATTGAGCCGTGAGTGAGAAATAGAAAATCTGGCTCAGCGTGAACGAGACCGCACTGGCTCCGATGCCGAGGCGCGACAATCTGCTCCAGGGCGCGAACAACCCAATAGCGCCGCTGAGCAGGCAAAACTGCTCGAAGAAGCTGCCGTAATGAACATACACAGCGGGAGCAGCGAGAATTCCAGGGATACAAGCCAGCGAGAAAAGTGCGTAAACCACGATCAGAAGCACCGACCCCCAACGCACTGTTTTTTGAAAAAGAATCCCGATGCCGCCCGCAATTTGCACGATCATCAGGAACCCGCCGATCGCTTTTCCGGACGGTAGCTTCCAAATTTGGCTCAACGTTTGCCAGGTATCCGGGTCGTACCACATCAGCGCGAGGATGCCGAAAAGAATCGCCGACAAGCCAAAGACGATCCGGCCAAGCCGCATAGATCAGCGCTTGCCCCAAGGAACCCGAACCGATGGCGAGCATCCGGCCGACTTCAAGGTGACCGTCAAGGTTCCCTTTTGGACGCCTTGCTTGTACGGCAGCACCGCGGTCTGATATCTCCCGTCTCCATCGGCTTTGACCTTTTGCCCATGGCGTTCCCCTTCGGACTCGCTATCGAACGTCAATTCGGCGTTGGCGGCGAATCCCGATCCCTCGATCAGCACCAGTTCGGACCCGGGCGTGAGCAACGTCGCATCCACGGTACAACTGCGATCGGCGCCGCGCAACGGAACCGGCACCAGCTTGGCGAACACCTTGCTAGCGCCATCCTGCGAAATCAGGCCAATCCTTACCGGCTCGCCCGGAACGGGCTGCAAAACGAGGTCGATGGGATCGTCCGGCTTGTCGCTTCTGCCGCAAGTACCGGGCTTTCCCGCACAAATCGCAAGGCCTGATGCATCCAAAGTCACGCCCTCGAGTACGTTGACCGGCGCTTTCTGCGTCACCGGCCAACCCACGAGGTTATAGATCGCGTCCTTTGGCAAACCTTGCGCGTATAGGCGAAATCCGATGGATTTTCCGGATCGTCCGGATTCTTTGACTGCCAGCGATGTGTTGGGCGTGCTCGCTTTTGGGCCCCACGCATTGTGGAGGCTCACCAGTTTGACCACGTTGTCGTTGACGTTCTGCCCAAACAGACAAAGCGCGCATAGAAACCAGAAGAGGTGAATCGATCGTCGCAACAGAGTCAGTATAGTGGAAGTGTCCCAGCATAATTCACGACGCCATGAAGAACGCCAAGGGCATAAAGAAGAAAAATATCGGATCCTTCGATAGCTGGCTTTGCGAGGAGGGAATCTACCAGGAAACAACATTCGCCGCGAGGAAGCGCGTCCTGGCGCGCCTCAGTCGAGTTGATCAACGGCTACTTTCCAGATCTCGGAAACCAATAGCCCCCTCGACGGATTGACGTGCGCCCAACACCGGGCTACCCTGGGAGTGTGCCTGTTCCGATCACCCGCTACCAGGTGTCGTCCCACTACCTCTGGGCGGGATTCGTCGCACTCGCGCTGACCGGCCTCTGTTTCTGGATGTCCTTCGTTTGGCCTCTCGCCTGGATCGCTACCGCGCTTTTCCTGATCTCCGCCGTCCTGGTCCTCTATCTCGCGTTGCGGCCCTCGGTCGAGATTTACGAGAGCCATCTCAAGATCGGACAAGCCGCCATCCCCTGGAAGCACATTCGAAGATTGGACCGCAGTTCCAACGTCCCTTTGATGGTCCGGCTCACGCTGTCCGACAAAACTCGCATCTTCTTGGTCTATCCGAGCGACCCGCATTCCTCGAGCAGCCTTCTTCGCCAGTTGCGCCGTCACGCGCGCGAAGCGCTGATCGATGGCGTGCCCTACCGACAGTTCTGGGGCGAGCCCGCCAACTCGGCGCCGTCTCGTAAGCCGGTGGTCCAGGCTCCGCGCGCTCCCTTGCTCCTGCCTGACGACGAGGCCGAAGTGGAACGCATGTTCCAGCGCCTCAAGTCTGTCGGCCACTTGGATCAGAAGACCTCACCGGAGGAAAAGTAGCTTCCGGGTGCCCGGTCCGCGCCGCTTCCGCTGGCTGCTGTTGCTTGCGCTCGTTGCGATCCTTGTTCTTGCAACATATCCCTTCTGGCTGACTGCGCTCGGCACATTCCTGGTGAAGAATGATGGCCCCGCCAAAGCAGACATGGTCGTGGTATTGGCCGGCGATGCCACCGGAAATCGCATCTTCACCGCCGGCAATCTTGTCCGGCAAGGGTTTGCTCCCGTGGCGCTCATCAGCGGACCAGCCGGAGTTTACGGCCATTACGAAAGCGACCTGGCCATAGAAATGGCGGCGAAGCAGGGTTACCCGGCCTCGTATTTTGTCGCGTTCCATAACGATTCCAAGTCCACGGCGTCTGAATCGGAAGCAATTGTTTCCGAGCTCCGGCGGCGCAATGTCCATTCCATCGATCTGGTCACCAGCAACTACCACACACGGCGCGCCGGACGGACGTTCCGCAACCTCGCGCCCGGCATCGCAGTCCACGTCGTCGCGGCGCCGGATCAATACTTCACCGCCAACGCCTGGTGGAAAGAACGCGAGGGCCGAAAAACTTTCCTGATCGAGTGGATGAAAACCGTCGCTTCTTGGATCGGTCTTTAGTATGTGGAAATCCATACTCCCGCATTTGTGGCGTTACCGGCGCGGCCTTGGGCTGGGCATGGGAGCGCTCATCTTGAAGGATGTCTTGAGCGCATCGCTGCCACTCGTGATCCGCGCCGGCGTGGATTCGCTTACCTCCGGTTTCAAAATCCAATTGGTGTTTGAATTCGCCGCCGCGCTCATTGTTCTTTCGCTGATCAAAGGATTATTCCAATACTGGATGCGCGTGATCCTGATCGGGACTTCGCGCGACATCGAATTCGACCTGCGCAACCAACTCTTCTCGCACCTGGTGACGCTCTCCTCCGATTTCTACGCGCGCTTTCGCACCGGCGACATCATGGCGCGATCGACCAACGATCTGAATGCGGTCCGGATGATGCTGGGTCCCGGAATCATGTACTGGACCGAGACCATGTTCACCGCCGTGATCTCCGTGGCTGTGATGCTGTCGGTGGATTGGCAGCTCACGCTGGTCTGCCTCATTCCCGCGCCACTGGTGAGCGTCGCGGTGATGCTGTTCGGCAAGCGCATTCACGATCGCTTCGAATCCATTCAGAAGATGTTCTCGGATATCAGCAGCCGTGTGCAGGAGAATCTGTCGGGAGTGCGCGTGATCCGCGCCTACGCGCAGGAAAAGGCCGAGCTGCACAAATTCGAAATGCTGAATCAGGATTATGTCGCCGAAAACATCCGGCTGGCCAAACTTTCCGGACTCTTCATGCCGCTGCTGCAAGCTCTGATCGGTCTTTCGTTCCTGATGGTGCTGCTGGCGGGCGGCTACCGGCTGCTGGAACATCGCATTTCGCTCGGCAGTTTCGTGATGTTCAACACTTATATGGGAATGCTGGTGTGGCCCATGATTGCCATCGGATGGGTGGTGAATCTGATGCAGCGCGGGCGTGCTTCCTGGAACCGAATCATGGAGATCATGCAGGAAAGACCGGCGATTTTTAGGAAGGAAGTCCAGGCATTCGAGGAAGCCAGGGAAGTCTCCGGGGCAATCCGGTTCGAGGGCGTGGAGATGAAATATCCAGCGACCCTGGCGCTGAACAAAGTGGATCTTTCCATCGCCGCCGGCGAAACCGTCGCGATCGTGGGACACACCGGCAGCGGCAAGAGCACGTTGGTCAGCCTGATTCCGCGGCTGATTGATCCTACACAAGGCCGCGTTCTGCTGGACGGAGTCGATCTACGCGAGCTCGATCCGGAATGGATCCGGCGGCAGATCGGGTTCGTCCCACAGGAAACTTTTTTGTTCAGCGCAACGCTGGCCGAGAACATCGCATTCGGCGTGGAACGCGCCTCCGAGGAGCAGATTGCGCGCGCGGCTGAGCTGGCCGGCCTCGCTCCCGACATCGCGGGATTTCCCGCAGGTTTTCAAACCATCATCGGTGAGCGCGGCTTGACACTTTCGGGCGGCCAGAAGCAGCGGGTCGCGATTGCGAGGGCAATCTTGCGCGATCCGCGGATTCTTATTTTGGACGACGCGCTATCCAGCGTGGATACGCTCACCGAAGAGACCATTCTGAACAGCTTGGCTGCCGTGATGCGCGGCCGGACCACCATTCTGATCTCTCACCGGGTTTCCACCGTGCAGAACGCGGACCGGATTGTTGTGATCGAACAGGGCGAAGTGGCCGAGCAGGGAACGCACGATGAGTTGATCGCCAGCGGCGGCTATTACGCCGATCTTTACCAGAAGCAGCTATTAGAGGAAGAGCTGGAAGCGATTTAATCGAACTTCCGGCCTTGGGCCAGCGTATCCAGAACGAGGTGATTTATGTGGAAAGCCCTTTTTCAGATGTCCTTTGCCGGTTCGTTGCTGTGCTCCGGGCTCTTAGCCAGCGAATGGTCGAAGACGTTCACCATTTCAGGCAAAGCGGATCTCCGGGTCGACTCTAACGACGGCGCCGTCCACATTCGGACCTGGGATCGGAATCAGATTGAGGCGCGGGTCTTTACCGAGGGCTGGAAAATCGCGCCCGGCGAAGTGACCATTAACGATCATCAAACGGGCGATCGCGTGGAACTGGAGGTTCGCATCCCTCATCACGGATTCGAAATCACCTTTGGACGGCGTAACGTCCGCGTGGAGCTGCAGGTCCCCCGCAATCTGCGCAGCGACATCCACACCGGCGATGGCGCCATCACCGTGGATGGGGTGCACGGCGAAACTCGCTTATCCACAGGCGACGGGCACATCGAGGCTGATCGGCTGGATGGAACCTTGGACGCCCAGACCGGCGATGGCCGCATGCGAATCCGCGGCCGATTTGATCTGTTGAATTTGCATACCGGGGACGGGAGCATTGAGGCCGAAATCGACAACGGCTCGAAGATTACGTCCGAATGGCGAGTGCGGACCGGCGACGGTCACGTTACGCTCCGTCTGCCGAGGGATTTTTCAGCCGATCTGGACGTCCACACCGGCGATGGTCACATTGACTCCGACTTACCCGTCACCGTCACTGGCTCGCGCCGCGAAAACGAACTGCGCGGCCGCCTGAATGCAGGTGGTCCACCGCTCGTGGTTCGGACCAACGACGGCTCAATCCGCCTGGAACGACTCTAAAAAAACAAAGTGGGGCGGGCAATCCTGCCGCCCCACGACTCACTGTTAGTTGTTATTGACTTGCACTTTGATCGCTTTGGGCTTGGCGATCTCTTTCTTTGGCAGGGTGACGGTCAACACGCCGTTCTGGAAATCGGCCTTCACGTTCTCGCTGTCCACAGTCTCGGGGACCGTGAAATATCTTACGAACGAGCCGTAGCTTCGCTCCAGCCGGTGGAACCCTTTGTTCTTCTCTTCCCGTTCAAACTTCCGCTCGCCCTTGAGCGAAAGCGTGCCGTTCTCCAACCGGATATCGATGTCCTTTTGATCGACGCCCGGAATATCCGCCTTGAGAACTAACTCATTGTCTGTCTCGAAGATATCAACCGACGGGGCCCAGGGACGGGTGGTGGTTTGATCGCTGAACAGACGGTTTACGGTGTCTTGAAACAGCCGCAGACCGGCGGGGAACTCCTCGTTATCGACGAAGGGGGAATACTTTACAACTGGCATAGTCTGGTGATCTCCTTGTTTTATCTAACTCTACAAAAAGTATAAAATCTTAGTGCAAGCTTGTCAATACATCTGATGCAAAAATATTCTTGACGGATTTCGTATCTAGGACCAAAATGGTCGGGTATAATCATTTTGGAGGTGGCTGGCTTCGTTTTTTCGCGGAGCTTTAGTTGCTCTGCGAGAAGCCGGATACTGAACTGACGATGCAACTGAGTGTCAACAGCGACGCCGCTGGGCGGAATGCCCCAGCTACTCCCCAAACCTTGGCCCACTTGAAGTCTGGGGAGACGGGTATCCTTGACCGGTTGGATCTTCCCGAGGACGTTGCACGCCGTCTTATGGAACTGGGATTCTTGCCCGGACACTCTGTAGTGCCTGCGCGTAGTGCGCCAGGCGGGGAGCCGCGTGTCTATCGCGTCGATGGTTCTGAAGTAGCGCTCCGCCGTGAGACTGCGCTACGGCTGATCCTTCGGCCGCCCGCGAAAGATCCTTGCAAGGCCCTGGAGCTATGAGCGATTGCCATGATTGCGGCAGTTGTGCGGTAGCCACCGCGCCGGCGCCCGCTCGCCAAACCGGTCCCGCGCATGTGGTTGCGATTATCGGACCGCCCAATTCGGGAAAATCCACGCTTTTCAATCGCCTGACCGGCTTGCGCCAAAAAGTGGCGAATTTTCCGGGCGTCACCGTCGAGCAACGGGTAGGCAAAGCCAAGATGAACGGCCACCGCGAGGTGATTCTGGTCGATCTCCCGGGTGTCTACAGCTTGAATCCGCGATCCGAAGACGAGCAGGTCACGCGCGATGTTCTCACCGGAAACATGCCGGACGTGCCGAAGCCCGATGCAGTGCTGCTGATTCTGGACAGCACCAACCTGGGGCGCCATCTGGTGCTGGCAGCGCCCATTCTTAGCCTGAAACTGCCGACGTTGGTGATCCTGAACATGGCCGACGATCTTTCGAGCCGCGGCGGCCAGATTGATACTGGCGAATTAGCGAGCCAGCTTGGTGCGCCGGTCGCGCTCATCAGCGCCTCCAAGGGGACCGGCGTCGAAAAGGTGTTCCAGTTCATGCTGGGCACTTCGGCCGGAACCACATCGCTCGCGCCTCCCAAGATGGAGCTGCCCATCTTGCAGGATGTTCCGCAGTGCCGCCGCTGGGCGCGCGATGTTGGAATCGGCGCCGCCTATCAGGCTCCCACGCCGCCGCTTTGGACGCGCCGTCTGGACGCAGTTTTCCTGCATCCGGTGGCCGGGCCGCTTATTTTTCTCGCCGTCGTGGCCGGCGTGTTTCAAACCATTTTCCGTGGCGCGAAACCGATCATGGACGGCTTGCAGAAGCTGGTACAAGTTTCCGGTCACTGGCTCGGCAACGCACTTCCGGAAGGCGTCATTCGCTCGCTTCTGGTGGAAGGTGTGTGGAACGGCGTTGGCGCGGTGATCGTTTTCCTGCCGCAGATTCTGCTGCTCTTCTTGTTTATCGGGATTCTGGAAGATTCCGGCTACCTGGCGCGCGCCGCGCTCATCGCCGACCGCACCATGGCGAAATTCGGATTGCAGGGAAAATCGTTCATCCCACTGCTTTCCGCCTACGCCTGCGCCGTGCCCGCGATCATGGCGACGCGCACCATCGAAAGCAAACGGGACCGTTTGGCCACCATTTTGATTGCTCCGTTCATGACCTGTTCGGCGCGGCTGCCCATTTACTTCTTGATCATCGCCGCATTCATTCAGGAACGGCCTTTTCTGGGTCCGTTCCTAGGAACGCAGGCCGCCGCTCTGCTTGGACTCTACGCACTCGGATTTCTGGCAGCGATTTTCACGGCGCGAGTGCTGAAATCCTCCGTTCTCAAGAGCGAGCGCACTACCTTCATGCTTGAGATGCCTCCCTACCGGATGCCTACGCTGCGCTCGCTGTTCTTGCGCATCTACGATCGTGCCAAGGTTTTCCTGCATCGCGCCGGGACGGTGATTTTGACCTGCGCGGTGGTTCTATGGGTTCTCGGCCATCTTCCGCTCGAAAATGGAAAACCGCCCAATATCTCGGATAGCTACGCGGGCATGATCGGCCACACCATTGAGCCGGTGATCAAACCCCTTGGATTCAATTGGAAGATCGGGATCGGGCTGATCAGCTCGATCGCCGCGCGCGAGACCATCGTCGCCACGCTCGGCACGATCTACGGGATGGAAGGCACTTCGGATTCGGTGGGCCTGCAGCAGGCTTTGCAGAGAGAGCTAACGCCAGGCGGAGCGTTCGCTCTGCTGATTTTCTTCGCCTTCGCCATGCAGTGTATGTCGACCATCGCCGTAGTCCGCCGCGAAACCGGCGGCTGGAGGTGGCCGGCCATCCAGTTCGCCTACATGACAGCGGTGGCCTACGTGTGCGCGTTAGTCACCAACGCAGCCGTCCGCTCCGGATTTTTCACCTGACCCCATACCGAACCGCGACCGCCAGGGAGCGCTACCCCGAACGCCCGTGGTAACGCTCCCTTGCGGTCGCGGTTCGGTTGGGAATTTCCGCGAACAAACACCAAGCTCCAGACGTACTATGAAAAAGAACCGAGGTGTGCGCCCATGAATCCGATTTCCAAGCCTCTGCTGCTCCTTGCCGCCGCGAGCCTGTGCCTGCGCGCCGATACCCATATCCGCTGGCAGGACGACGGGCTGTTCTCCCGCATGGATCTCGAAACGCGTGGGACCGTCGAATTCACCGACAACGATTCGGACGTCAAGAGTATTTCGAGCGACGGATATTTCCGGCTGGAGCAATGGTCCGCCGGGCCGTCCCGAACCTATCTTGTGCGCCCCTCGTCGAACGGCATCGAGCGGCTCTATTCTGTCGACGGTACAGCGAAGGCTATGGACGCGGACGGCCGTGCCTGGCTCGCGCGCATCTTGCCCGAGGTGATTCGCGAATCCGGCATCGGCGCGCCCGAGCGCGTGAAGCGGATTCTTCGACAGCAGGGCGCGGGCGGCGTTCTCGCCGAGATCAACAAAATCCATAGCGATCATTCGCGGCGCGTTTACATTCAGAATTTGCTCGATTACGGCAACCTCAATTCCGAGGATCTGCGCGAAGCCATGCGACTGGGCCGCAAGATTTCCTCCGATGGCGAAAAGGCCGCGCTGCTGGTCGCCACTGCTTCTCACTACCAAACAGCTGCCACGCGAGAATCCTTCTTCGATTCGGCGGATTCCATCAGCTCCGACGGCGAACATCGCCGCGTGCTGGCGTCCGTTTTGGACCACTACGGTCCGGATCGTGAAACCTTGACGCTGGCCTTGCGCTCGGCCAAGCGCATCTCGTCCGATGGCGAGAAGGCCGCCGTGCTCGAACAAGCTGCCGATTTCCGGATGAGCGACGATACCGCGCGGACCAACTTTTTCCGCGCCGCCGACAGCATCAGCTCGGATGGCGAACATCGCCGCGTCCTCTCCGCTGTCCTGAGGAAGAATGCCGACAAAGATGTTTTGGTCCGTAGCCTGCGCTCCGCTTCCGGCATTAGCTCGGATGGCGAGAAAGCCGCTGTGTTAAGCCAGGCCGCCGAAGTTTTTGTGGACGATCCCATCGTGCGCAGAGCGTTCTTCGATACGGCAGGCACGATCAGCTCGGACGGTGAGCGCCATCACGCGCTTTCCGCCCTTCTAAAAAGAGCCGACTGGAGCGCCGATACGCTACGAGATGTAGCCAAATCCGCGTCGCGCATGTCTTCCGACGGCGAAAAAGCGGCAGTGCTTTCGGGCATCGCAGAGAGCGCGCCGAAAGATCCGTCGGTGATGGAAGCCGTAATGGCCGCCGCCGACACGGTCAGTTCCGACGGCGAACATGCCCGCGTATTGCTGGCTGCCTTGAACGCCGGAACAATTTCCAAAGAAAGCGTGGTTCTGGTGCTTCACTCGGCCGAGAGAATCAGCTCGGACGGTGAAAAAGCACGCGTGCTGACGAAGGCCGCCCAGCGCTATTCGAACGATCCGGCGGTGGCCGCCGCTCTACGCTCGGCAACGAAGTCTATTTCGTCGGATGGCGAATATCGCAAAGTGATGACCGCGCTCGATCGCGGCAACACGCTCTAAACCACACAGCATCGCGATATCATCAACGGTTAGGAGTACCATGCCTAATCTGTTCTCGAAACACAGCCGCCGCGAACTGTTCCGACAAGGCGGATTGCTGGCTGCCGCGCAAGCTCTTGGCGGCCGCATCCAACGCGCTTCCGCAGCCGCGCTCGATATCGGCGCGAATCTGTATCAATCCATCGGTGTGCGGCCGATTCTGAACGCCAAAGGAACTTTCACCATCATCACCGGCTCCATGACGCTTCCGGAAGTGAAGCATGCCATGGACGAGGCCGGACGCCATTTCGTCCAGATGGACGAATTGATGGAAGGCGTCAGCAAACGGCTCGCCGATCTTACGAGCGCGGAGTGGGGCATCATTACCGCCGGATGCTGCGCGGCTCTGACGCATTGCACTGCCGCCGCGATCGCTGGCAATAATCCGGAGCGCATGCAGCGCCTGCCCGACCTCACCGGGATGAAGAACGAAGTCATCATCCCTAGTTATTCGCGCAACGTCTACGATCACGCCATTCGGATGCTGGGCGTGAAGATCGTCGAAGTGAGCGAACCTTCCCAGCTCGAATCCGCGTTCAACGAGCGCACCGCCATGGTTTACATCCTCGGCGGACCGGGCGACGATGGTCCGCTCGGTACTCGCGTCATCGCTGAAGTCGCCAAGCGCAAGAATGTTCCGTTGATCGTGGATGCGGCGGCTGAAATCCTGACCGTGAAACCGAATGTGCATCTGGAGCGCGGCGCGACGGCGGTTGCTTATAGCGGCGGCAAATGCATCCGTGGTCCGCAAGCGGCGGGCCTTTTGCTCGGCGAAAAGAATTGGCTGCAAGCGGCGTGGGCGAACAGTGCGCCGCACCACGCGTTTGGCCGATCGCTCAAAGTCGGCAAAGAAGAGATCATGGGGATGCTCGCCGCTGTCGAGATGTGGATGAAGCGCGATCATCAGGCCGAATGGCGGACTTGGGAAGCGTCGCTCAATCAAATCGCGGCCAGCGTGAAGCGCATCGGAGGCGTCACGACGGAAATTACTCAGCCGGATGAAGGGCTCTCGAATCGTTCGCCGGGTTTGGCGATCCACTGGAACGGAACCAGTCCGAACATCACTGGCCAGGAAGTGAGCAAACTAGTTCTGGATACCGAACCGCGTATCATTCTCGCAGGCGCGCGCGGCAGTCGCGAAGGCGATCGAGCCAGCTCCGTTTTCATTGTTCCGTATATGATGGGGCCGGGGGACGACAAAATCGTCGCGGAACGCTTGTACGCGGTGTTGTCCAATCCGCCGCATTTTCCCGATCCTCAGCCGGACGCAACTCCGTCGGTCACGGTTGCCGGCCAGTGGGAAGTGCGTTTGGAGTTCGGCCGCGGATCCGCGAAACACACTGTCGTGCTGGAACAAGACGGCGCGAAGCTGGTGGGCACGCATCAAGGCGAGTATTATCATGGCGATCTCAGCGGCAAAGTCTCGGGCAATCAGGTTCGGTTCCGGACAATGAATCGTGCTGAAGGCACCGAGCTGTTTTACGAATTTACTGGCGTGGTGGAGGGTGACAAGATCACCGGCACGGTGAATCTCGGCGAGTACGGCAAGACGACATTCTCTGGGCAGAAGCACAAGTACCGGAACGGATAAAGAAAAGGAAAAATCTATGACCAAATCAAACAGAAGAAATTTCATCGGAAAGAGTGTTGCCGCTTCGGCGGCAGTGACAGCGGCAGCGGCGGTTCCGGCGTCGGCGCAGGATAAGCCGACCAAGAAAGTGATTTACAGAAACGGCAAGAAACCGGAAAAGACCCCGCTATTCAACAGCACCGTTACATTCGGGAATCTTTTGTTCATCGCGGGCGTCGGTTATCACGAGCCGGGCGACATCAAAGTCCATACCAAAGGCGTTCTGGATTCGATTCAACAACAGCTCGAGAGCGTTGGGTCGTCGATGAACAAGGTTTTGAAGTGCAATGTCTATCTGAACGACTTGAAAGATTACAAAGAAATGAACGAAGTCTTCCAGGGACGGTTCGGCGATGAGCCCCCCGTCCGCACCACCATCGCTGCCGCCGGCGGAATCCCGGGGAATTCGCTGGTGGAAATCGACGTCATCGCTTACATCTGAGGCAATTCATGCGCCTGTATTCCATTGTGCTGGCCGGAACGCTCTGCGCGTCCGGCCAAACGCTTTCCACCAAGTGGGAAGAACTCACCGCCGCGGATTTTAAGCAAGCAGTGGCGAATGCGCAGAACACGTGCGTGCTGCCTTTCGGGATTATCGAAAAGCATGGCCCGCAACTGCCGCTCGGGACCGATTTGATCAACGTCCGCTATGTGTCGCTGCAAGGCGCCGCGCAAGAGTACGCCGTTGTGTTTCCGGATTACTACTTCGGTCAGATATTCGAAGCCAAGCACGAGCCGGGCACTGTCGCCTACAGCTCGAAGCTCCAGTTGGCGCTGCTGCAAGAGACCACCGATGAAATGGCGCGCAACGGCTGCAAGAAAATCCTGATCGTGAACGGACACGGCGGCAACAACAGTTTGATTCCCTTCTTTGCGCAGTCGCAATTGGACACGCCGCACGATTACGTGGTGTACGCGCTCATGTCCCACAGCAATCCGACGGGCCGTCCGGCTCTTAAAACCAAAGTGGATTCGCATGCGGGGGAATCGGAAACTGCGCATACGATGGTTTCACGCCCTGACTTGGTTCACATCGAACGCTCGGGCAGCGAATCCGGCGCCGATCAGAATCGTTTAGACCTTCCCAACGGTGTTTATACGGGCATCTGGTGGTATGCGAAGTTTCCCGAGCATTACGCAGGAGACGGCGCGCCGGCCACCAAGGAACTCGGCGAGTTTGACATGAAAGCCTGGGCGGACAGCGTCGCGAACGCGATCCGAGCCATCAAAGCGGACCAAGTCAGTCCGAGGTTGCAGGAGGAGTTCTACCGGAAGTCGATGGTGCCTAACGAGACCAAGCAGTAAATCCATTTCATAGATTGAAACGGCTGCGATAAGTCCGGCTCATCGTCAGTTTCTGATTATCGCGGAGAACAATCACATAATCGCCTCGGAAGCAAGGCTGCAGCTCCTTGACCCGTTCGGTGTTCACGATGGCCGACCGGTGAATGCGCGCGAAGCGGTCCGGATTCAATTGCGATTCGAGCTTTGCCATCGTTTCGCGATAAAGGTGCTCTTGTTTTCCCACGTGCAGCCGCGCGTAATTTCCGGCGGCTTCGATCCAATCGATCTCATCGGCGCGCAGAAAAAAGACTCGGCCGCCTTCATGGATCATCAGTTTTTCCAGGTATTTCCTGGCTTGCTCCAAATTCACGAGCAGCTTCAGCACCTGTTCGTTTACTTCTCCAGATTTCCTGCGGTCTAGTTCCACGCGGGCTCGCGCCAGCGCGCGGCTAAATCGCTCGCGGTCGAACGGCTTCAACAGATAATCGAGCGCGCAGACTTCGAATGCTTTTAGCGCATATTGATCGTACGCGGTTACGAACACGATCACGGGCATTCGCTTCGGATCGAGCTGATCCAGCAATTCGAAGCCGGTCAGCTCGGGCATCTGAATATCCAGGAAAACCAAATCCGGCGCAAGCCGTTGGATGTCGCGCAGCGCCTCGGCTCCATTGGCGCTTTCCGCTACAATCTCGATTTTTGGGTCTTCGGCGAGCAGCATCCGGATGCGTTCGCGCGCCAGCGGCTCGTCGTCGACGATCTGTGCTCGAATGTTCATGAGTGGGCCGGAAGCGACAGCTTCACCCGAAAGCCTCCGCCCGGCTCGGAGCGGAGATCCAGAGCCCGGCCGTTTCCATACAGTTGTTCCAATCGCGCGCGCGTATTCGAGAGACCTACGCCCTCCCGATGGTTCACAGCCGTGACACCGGGCCCGTCGTCAAAAATTTCAATTACCAGACTGGCGCCCTCACGGCGCGCGCGAATTTCAATGCGTCCACCCGCCGCGCGCGGCGCGATACTGTGGCGCACCGCGTTTTCCACCAACGGCTGCAGAATCAGATTCGGCACCAACAAATCGAGCGTGTCCGGCGCAACCGAACGCTCCACGCTGAGCCTCTCGCCGAAACGCACCTGCTCGATCTCCAGATATTTGTCGAGCAATTCCAACTCGGTTTTCAATGCCACTTCCTGGATCCCTACGCTATCCAGCGTAATCCGAAGAAACTCGGCCAGCCGGGTGATCATCTGATCCGCGGCCTCCACATCTTTGTGTACAAGCGCGGAGATGGCGTGGAGAGTGTTGAAGAGAAAATGCGGTTGGATCTGCATCTTCAGCGCCTGCAACTGCGCCTGAACCAGGCGTGCTTCAAGCTGCGTAGCGCGCAATTCGCGCTCCTGGAATTTGCGGTAATAATCGAGCCCGTGGCTGATTCCGACGAGCAGCCAGTATGTCAGGAAATCGGAATGGAGGCGCGCCCGAAACAGCGACGCCGCCATCTCGGCCGAAGTGCGGTATCCGATCAAAGGCAGCAGTCTCACGAAGACTTGCGTATGAATGAAAGCGAACGCGATAGCGCACGCAATCTGTAGAGGAACGGTATACCAATAGTTCTTCTTGAGAATCAGGAATCGAGCGCCCAGCCACAAGATGAACGGCGTAAAAACCGCCCAGGTGGACGATTCCAGCAGCGCATACAAGAAGGCAGGTTTGAACTGGACGGGTTGCGAATAGGCGCGCGACAAATAGCCCTGGCTAGCGCTGAACAGCGCATAGAGCGTCCACGCGATCCAAATCCAGGCCAGTTGGATGAGCCAGCGGCGATGCGGCAAACGAGTCAACACCGCTGTTGTAGCATTTACTTGGGAAAAGCTTCGGGCGTGGTGCTACCGCGATGGCACATCCAGCAGGAGACTACGCGGTGCTCGGGGAAATTGGCATCGTTCACCTGATGCACCATGTTGAGCATTTTGCGCGCCGTGACCTTGGCCGGTTTGTCGTCCTTTTCAAATGCGCCCGGCACGTGGCAATACTGACAGTCGACATTGAGCGCCTTGGTGAAGAACTGCATCACCGGCATCAGGCGCGGCGCGGGCACACCCTTCATCACTTGGATGTTCTTGTAAACCTGCTCGGCCGGTTTCGGCGGCTCCCAGGATTCGGCAGGCTGGCGATCAAAAACGCGCTTGGCCGAACTGGGCTGTGGCTCGGCGCCGAACTGATGGGTTTCTTCCAAGGTGAGCGTTTGTCCGTCCGGTGAAATAGTCCAGCGATCGTCCATCCGTAATTCACCGCTTTTGAATGTCGCGACCGAGTGCACCACCAGCGCGTCTCCCTCCCAGGCGCATTTGCTGACCATCGGCGCGCCGTGGATCTGGTTCTTGTTATCATCAGCGCCAAACTTGTAGCGGGCGGAGTTTTCCTCTTCTGGACCGTTGTTGCTTTTCGAGCGAAAAACGATGGCGATTTCCGAGCTGGTTTGCTCAATCCGAACACGAAACTCGGCCGGCGGATCCTTGGACGGCGGGCTCTTTTGCGGATCCCAGCGCCAGACTCCGGCGAGATTTGGCGCGGCATTGAGCACGGAAGCCAGGGAAAGCAGGATCAGATAACGCATAGGTGGCACGAGCGTAGCATCGGATTCATTGGGCCGAAACAACTTTGTGACCAAACTGGCTTTTCCAGGGACGAACCGGCTAAACTTGGTCTGCACCAAAGATGTCCGATAAAACGAGCATTCGCGCGCTGCTAATCCTGAGCTGGATTTTCGCGATCCTGGCTGTGATCACGATGTTGCCGTTTTCCGCTTCCAAAACCAACGATCTCGGCTACTATTCGCTCTGCTCCTTCGCACCCTGGAGCGCTCTGGCGCTGCTTTTGGTGGCCGCCGTACTTTGGGCCATCCGGAAGTATCTGCTCACGCGCGCCCAATAAACACAGGGGCCGGATTGTGGTTTCATAGTAGGCATATGCGGCAGCTCCTCCTGTCTCTTGCCTGCGTGGTTTCGCTATCCGCGGCCACCGCCTTTCAAGCTTCTTTCGAGAACGCCAACAACGGCTGGACTGTCCTTCACGGCACGGCCGTCACGGATTCTTCCGTCACCTATCAGAGCCGCAAATCGATGCGCCTGGAACCCGGTACGGGACTCGACGCCAGCGTTCGATCCGCTTCGATCCCACTCAGCATCGGCAAGCGCTACGAACTGTCGGGATGGATTCGCACTGACAAACTAGCTGTTCGCGACGTGGATCGTTCGCCCATCGCCATTGGCGCCTCGATCGCGATGGCGTCCATGCCGTATGACGTGCATTCGGAAGCCGTCGGCGGGACGCACGACTGGACGCGCGTCCATCTGCGATTCACGGCCACCGCCCCGCAGGACAGCATCGTGCTCACGGCCGGCAAGGGCGGCGCATTCGAAGGCAAAGCCTGGTTCGCGGGAATTACGGTGGACGAAGTTTCTTCCAAAGACGATTGGCCATCGCGCGCTGCGGTGACTACTTTCGGTCCCGCGTATCGCTATCCGACCGGCGGATGGGTTTATCTCCACATCGAGGGCCAGCCGTATGAGCGCGGCTATCAGCATGGCCATCTGATGGCGAAAGAAGTTGTGCAGTATCTGGAACGCTGCGCGGCGGAGCTAGATTCCAAGGGCAAGAACGAAAGTTGGGATTTGGCGCGCACCACCGCGAACGCGCTGTTCCTGCGCGGCTTCGATCAGGAAATCCTGGCCGAGATGAAAGGCATCGCCGAAGGCGCGTCTGACGCGGGTTCCAAATGGCAGGGCCGCCGCATCGACTTGATTGACATGGTCGCGGCGAACACGACGGTGGAACTCGGCGAACTCACGGGCGCGCTGCCAGTAACGCCGACGGGTCTCGAAGGATTGCATCTCGAATCGCCGGTCTATTTCGATCGCAAACGCGACGTGTCCATCGTGGAACGCTGCAGCGCATTCGCGGCGAACGGAAAAGCTACACGCGATGGGCGTATGGTGATCGGCCATATCACCATGTGGCCGCTGACGCTGGCCGAGCAGACCAACGTCATGCTGGATATTCAGCCCACCACCGGCCATCGATTGCTGATGCAGAGCTATCCGGGCGGCATTGAGAGCGGCACGGATTGGTATCAGAACGACGCGGGCATCGTGCTCACCGAAACAACCATTCGCCAAAGCCCGTTCAATATTGAAGGCACGCCCATCGCCTATCGCGCGCGCAAAGCGATTCAGTATGGCGACACCATTGACAAAGTTGTCGAGATTCTCAGCACGAAAAACAACGGCCTCTACACCAACGAGTGGCTGATCGGCGACGCGAAGAACAATGAAATCGCAATGTTCGAGATGGGCACGTACAAGAGCCGGCTGTATCGCAGCTCGAAGAACGATTGGTTCGAAGGCACCGACGGTTTCTACTGGGGCGACAACAACGCCAAGGACCTGGCGATGCGTCTGGAATTGCAGCCCGATCCGAAAAGCGAGCCGGTGCATGTGCCGTACGTGCCGGGTCCGCGCGATTTGAAGTGGAAGGAGCTGTATCAGGAATACAGCGGCAAGATCGACGATCAGTTTGCATTTCTCGCGTTCCGCACGGCTCCGCTGGTGACTGCAAGCTCGATGGATGCAAAGGTTGCGACGGCCGACATGGCGTCGCACATGATGGTGTGGGGCGTTTTCGGAAAACCGAATCAGCGCGAGTGGGTGCCGTCCAGCTATTCGAAAGAGCAGTATGCGAAGAATGACGGAATTTATTCTTCGGGATATCGCTTGATTGCGGCGGAGCCGTCCGAGTCATTGAAGAAGGCGGTCATCGAGAATGAACTGGCGCGCACTTCGGCCAAGCCCGAGGCAGAGAAATCCGAGAAGAAGACCGGTTCATACAAAGACCGTTTGTGGAAGGGCTGGGTGTTGCCTGCATCGAGCGCGGATGACTGGTTCACAGCCGGTTCGGCCGCGTATTATCGCGATCTGCAGTCGGATGATTTGGCGAAAGCGATGGGTTCCCATTGGGCGGCGTATCGCTCGGCGAACATGGCCGAGCCGAACGCAATGAACAAATTCGCGGCGGAGGCGCATCGCGGCGCGCTGGTGCTGGATCAAATGCGGCGCGAGATGGGCGACGACAAGTTCTTTAAATTAATGACGGACTTCTTCGCCGCGCATACCACGCAAACCGTAACGAGCGACGATTTCGTGAAGGCGGCCGGTGTCAGCGCGACGCTCGCGCAGGATAAGGGCGGCGCGGTCTACATGGCGTCGGATATCTTCAAGCGACTTTCGAGCGCCATGATCGTGTACGGGACCGTGGCGGATGCGGGAGCTAATCGCTACGCGGCCGAGCAGCTTCAGAAGCACTACATGGATCAGTTCGAGAGTGCGGTTCCGGTACGTAAGGATTTCGCGCTTACCGATGATGAGCTGCGCGATCACGATGTGATCTTCATCGGACGGCCGGAGACTAACTCCGCACTAGCGGCGTGGAAGACGAAGATCGGACTTGAATCCGACGGCGGATCTTTCCGGATCGCCGGCAAGGAGCACGCGTCGGAAACGGAAGCGCTCGCGTTTGCTGCCACCAATCCGCTGGACCGGCATCACATGGTGCTGGTGCTCGCCGGGAACAATGCGCTCGAGACGGTCCACTTGGCGAGTGGTTCTTTGAGCCGGACTGAGTACACGGTTTATGAATCTGGAAAAGAATCGAGTTCCGGATTCCGCAACTGACCGGCCGGGCATTGCTGGTAGTGCTTCGTCGAACGCATGTAGGGCGGACCCCCTGGTCCGCAGCCGACGCCCTCGTCGGCTTGTTCGAGGAGCGAGTCCTGGGGGACTCGCGCGGACCAGGGGGTCCGCCCTACAAAGCGTTTTCATCCCTCTGGATGGATCGTGCGGTCGCGGTTCGGTGGGCGCGTGTTATACTCACCAAAGTTCTTTCAAAATTTAGCCGGCGAGGGATGTTCGGGAAGGCGGTGAAAATCCGCCACTGCCCCGCAACTGTAAACGGCGTGAAGTAGGCCGAGGCGATCACTGCGCAAGCGGGAAGATCGTTTCAAAGAAGGCCAGCCGTAAGTCAGGAGACCGGTTCCTCGCTCTGAATCCAAATCACGTTTTCGAGGGAGAAACGGAACATGCGTACATTCATTCTTCTGACTTTGCCGCTCGCGGTCTTCGCGGGTGGAAACCCCAACATTCACGGAATTATTCTTGATCCGGCTGGCTGGCCTGTTGAAGGAGCGCGCGTGACCTGCGCTAATCAATCCGCCTACAGCAGCGCACAAGGCCGCTTTACGATCTCGGGCGCCGGCAAATGCGACGCGAAAATCGAGAAGGCCGGATTTGAAACGCAAGCCTCGCCGCTGATCGCCGAGTCGGAAAACAAAATCTCGCTTCGAATCGCTGGACCGGCGGAAACGGTAGTCGTTTCAGCCACGCGCACCGAGACGACGCCTGAACAAGCGGCGGTCGCGGCCAGCGTCATCACAGAACAACGGCTCAAAGATCTCGGATATCCGATGTTGTCCGATATTTTGCGCGATGTTCCTGGACTCGAGATCGCGCAGTACGGTCCGCCGGGATCGCTGGCACAAGTGTTCACGCGCGGCGCCGAGCGAACGGGAACGCTGGTGATGGTAGACGGCGTACCGCTGAACGATCCGGGCGGCGAGTTGCACTTGGAACATCTCACATCAGAAGGCATCGAGCGCATTGAAGTGGTGCGGGGTCCGCAAAGCGCGCTTTTCGGTGCGGAGGCGGCGGCCAGTGTCATCCAGATTTTCACCAAACATGGCGATCCCGAAAACGCGATGCCGCATGCGACCGTTTCGTATCAGCGCGGCAATTTCCAAACCGATCGCTGGATTGCGGATCTGGCAGGCGGCTTTGACGGGCGGCTGGATTATGCGCTGAGCGCCTCCGGATTTCACACCGTTGGCGAGTTCCAGAATCAATACGACCGCGATAACACCGGCACGGCGAATATCGGGTACAAAATTTCGAACTCCACCGAGCTGCGCGTGATCTTTCGCATGTATGACGACCACGCCGGTGTTCCGGGCCAGGTTGCGTACGGAATCGACGATCCGGTGCCGAGCGAGGAAACGCGCAACCAGACCGTTTCGCTCCGCCTCGACGACAGCCACGGCTCGAATTATCAGCAGCGCTTCACTTTCGGATTTAATAAGCTGCGCGATCGTTACAACGACGACGAGCCGTTCGGCGAGCAGCCGGTTGCGGCATTCGTGCGCGACGTGGGTGGTCCCGTGCCGCGCGTGTACTTCGTCACGCTGCTGAATCCGTCGGCGCTTCCCGCGCCGAGCCAGATTCCGGCGGGTCTGACTTTGGTCACGAGCGATGCGTTCTTCGGCCCGTCCGACTCGCTCAATCTGACCGAGCGAAAAACCGCCGGCTATCAGGGAACGCTTTCATATCGAGGTGGAGCGCTGGTTTTCGGGTACGATTATCAAAACCAGAGCGGATTTTTGTCCGGTACCAACGCCTCGCGCAACAACAACGGATTCTTCGCGAACTTGCAGCAAAGCCTCGGTTCACGGATTTATCTGAGCGGCGGCGCGCGCGTGGAACACAGCAGCGCATTCGGGACCATCGGTTCCGGGCGCGGGGGCGCGAGCTTTCTGGTGTTCCGCGAACATGGTCCGCTGTCGTCGCTCTTCTTCCGAGTGAGCGGCGGGCGCGGGGTTACCGAACCCAGCTTGCTCGAAAACTTCGCCCAGTCGCCGTACTTTCACGGGAATCCCACGCTGCGTCCGGAAGAGACGAGAACCTTCGAAGCGGGACTCGTCGCAGAGTGGTTCGGACGGCGCGTTCGGACTGAAGTGTCCGGATTCCGGAACTCGTTTCACAACCTGATCGCATTCGTGGGCGATTCCTGGCAGAACGTGCAGGCAAGTTGGGCGCGTGGTGTGGAAACGTCCGTGCAAGCGCGCGTCACTCGCAACATCCTAATGAACGGAACGTACTTGTGGCTGCCCACTCGGATCACGAGTTCGACTTCGCCCCAATCGTCGACAACGGGGGTGGGCGAGGAGTTGGTGCACCGTCCGCGAAACTCCGGATCGGTTTCGGTCGCATTCACGCCCCGCCGGTTTTCCTTTGTGATCGGCGGACGATTTGAGGGCGAACGGCAAGATGCGGATTTCACGTTCGGCATCACGCGCAATCCCGGATACCAGAACGTGTTCGCCAGCGCGTCTTATCAGGCGACCAGGCACATCACGCCGATCCTGCGCGTCGACAATCTGCTGAATGAGCGGTACGAGGAGGTGCTGGGTTATCAGGCGCTGTCGCGGAGCGTTCTTGGGGGTGTGCGGCTGAGTTTTTAGGCCGCTGATAAACGCGGATGCACGCGAATAAGACGGTTCAGCCCGTACTATCCGCGTTCATCAGCGTTCATCCGCGGCTATAATGACTGCATGTCATCCGCCCCACAAACTCAGGCTCCGTCGCCTGCACTTATTTTCGATACGTTGAACGCTCACGTGCGCACCGCCGCGTTGCGGGGCGCTATTGAGCTTGACCTTTTCTCTGCCATTGCCGAAGGCAACAGTTCGGTGGCAACCATCGCCAAGCGCATTCAGGCTTCCGAAAAAGGCACGCGTGTGCTCTGCGACTTTCTCGTGACCTGCGGCTTTCTTACGAAGGCGAATCAAAGCTACGGATTGACGACGGACTCGGCTGCGTTCCTGAACCGGCATTCGCCGGCTTACCTGGGTTCGGCGTCGCATTTTCTTGGGAATCCCGCGCTTACGGAAGCCTTTCACGATCTCGCTGCGGTGGTGCGCAAGGGTGGATGCCTGCATTCGGAGGGGACTGTGGAGCCCGAGAATCCGATTTGGGTGGACTTCGCGCACTCCATGGCGCCGATGATGCGCATGCCGGCCGGACTCATCGCTAAAATGGCCGCCGCGGAGATTCCCGGCGAGTGCAAAGTTCTGGACATCGCCGCCGGGCACGGGGTGTTCGGCATCGCAGTGGCGGTGGAGAATCCGAAGGCGCAGATTGTGGCGGTGGATTGGGCGCCGGTGTTGGCAGTGGCCGAGGAAAACGCGCAGAAGGCCGGTGTGGCGAATCGTCATTCCAAGATTCCAGGCAGCGCGTTTGACGTGGAGTTTGGAAGCAATTACGATTTGGTTTTAATCACGAACTTTCTGCACCATTTCGATATTCCAACGAACGAGTCGCTGCTGCGCAAGATTCACGCGGCTCTCGTGCCCGGCGGCATGGCCGTGACGCTCGAGTTCATTCCGAATGACGACCGGGTTACGCCGCCCATGGACGCGTCCTTCGCCATGATGATGCTCGGTTCGACGCCGCATGGCGATGCGTACACGTTTGCTGAGTACGACAAGATGTTCAGCAACGCCGGATTCTCGCGCAGCGAAATGCGCGAACTCACCCCGGCTCCGCAGCGTGTGGTCGTATCCTACAAGTAGTGCAATTCGGTAATTGTTTAAGAATGTGTTCACACGAGTGTGAACACGGCACGCACGAGTGCGTACGCTACGGATGATCAATAAGCTGGTTGTTGAAAATCTGAAGCATCGGCCGCTGCGGACGCTACTGAGTATCTTCGCCATTAGCATTCAGGTGACGATGGTGCTTACGCTCGTCGGCCTGAGCGCCGGCATGTTGGATGAGCAGGCCCGCCGGGCGCGCGGCGTGGGCGCCGATATCATCATCCGATCGCCATCCAGCTCCGTGATCAACACATCGTTGAATATGTCGGCCGGGATTGTCTCCCTGGTGAAGAGCTATCCGCATATCGTCGCTGTGACCGGTGTGCTGGCCCAAGGCACCGACCTGTTGAACTATACGACTGGCGTCGATCTTGAACAATTCGACAAGCTGAATGGCGGATTCCGGTTCCTATCCGGCGGGCCGTTCCAGGGTCCGAACGACGTTCTTGTCGACAGCTATTACGCGACACAGCACAAATATCATGTGGGCGACACGATCAACGGAATCGTCAACCGGAGTTGGCGTTTGGCGGGAATTTATGAGCCCGGCATGCTTGCAAGGCTCGTAGTCCCGCTCAAAACTCTGCAGGACATTACGGCCAACACAGGTAAGGTGACGATTGTGTACGCCAAGCTGGATGATCCCGCAAGAACCAACGAGGTAATCGAAGAGCTGAAACAGAAACTGACCGGTTACCAGATTCGATCGATGCAGGAGTACACGGAACTCTTCTCGGTGAATAGCGTTCCGATGCTGAAAGAGTTCATCTACGTGGTGATCGCACTCGGCGTGCTGGTGGGATTTCTGGTGGTGTTCCTGTCGATGTATACGGCAGTGCTGGAACGAACGCGCGAAATCGGCGTTTTGAAGGCGCTGGGAGCCTCGCCGGCTTATGTGCTCAATATTCTTCTGCGCGAGACCACGATTTTGGCCATCGCCGGATCGATTCTCGGAATCCTGTTCTCCTACCTGACTCGGTACACCATCAACGACGTCATTCATGGGTCGTTGATCCAGGCGATCGTTTATATCTGGTGGCTCATCGCTGCCGCGATTGCCATTGTGGGTGCGCTGCTCGGCGCGATTTATCCGGGACTCAAAGCAGCTCGCCAGGACGCTATCGAGGCTCTCGCCTATGACTGACGCGCCGATCATCTCGATTCGCGATCTACGTAAGACCTATCGTGCGGGAGAAGTGGAGGTACACGCGCTGCGCGGAGTCAACCTGGACGTTGCGGCCGGCGAGTTTGTGTCCATCGTCGGACCTTCGGGTTCCGGAAAATCGACGCTGTTTAATATTGTTGGCGGATTGACGCCGCCCACGGCCGGTAGCATCCATTTGGCGGGTCACGACTTGCTTGGTCTGACGGACGCCCAACGCACAGAGCTGCGCAAAACCACGGTTGGGTTCGTTTTTCAGAAATACAATCTGCTGCCGACGTTGACGGCGCGCGACAATATCGAAATCGCCAGGCACATTGCGCACCGGAATGGGCCGATGGATCCGAAGTTCGAAGAGATCTTGAAACTACTAGGCTTGGCCGGACGCTTGCAGCATAAGCCGCGCGCGCTTTCGGGCGGGGAACAGCAGCGAGTGGCGATTGCGCGCGCCATCGTGAATCATCCTGCGATTTTGCTGGCCGACGAACCCACCGGAAATCTGGACACCGAGAATTCTACAGCGGTGCTCGGCCTGCTGCGCGACCTGAACCAGCGATTGGGCCAGACGATTTTAATGATCACCCACAATCCGGAAGCCGCGGCCTATGGACATCGGACAGTCCGAATGCGGGATGGGCGCATCGAATAGAATAGGAAATTCATGCGAGATGTCATTATCATAGGTTCCGGCTGCGCCGGGAACACGGCGGCGATCTATACGGCGCGCGCCAATCTGAAGCCGCTCGTGATTACCGGGCACGAGGCGGGCGGGCAGCTTTCTCTGACCACATTGGTAGAGAATTTTCCCGGATTTCCGGAAGGGATCGAGGGTCCTGCGCTGGTGGAAAACATCAAGAAGCAGGCCGAGCATTTCGGAGCGGAGTACCTGCACGGGACGGTCATGGAGGCGGATTTATCCAAGCGGCCGTTTCGATTAAAAGTGGATTCCGAATGGATCGAATCGCGCACGCTGATCATTGCGTCCGGCGCCTCGGCGCGCTGGTTGAATTTGCCGAACGAGCAGAAGCTGATTGGCAAGGGCGTCAGCTCCTGCGCCACTTGCGATGGATTCTTTTATCGCGGCAAGAAGATCATGGTGATTGGCGGCGGCGATTCGGCCATGGAAGAGGCCAATTTCCTCACCAGGTTTGGACAAGAAGTGGCGCTGGTGCACCGGCGGGAGGCGTTCCGGTGTTCGAAAATCATGCTCGAACGCGCACGCAAGAACCCAAAGATCCAGTTCTTGACCAACACCGTAGTAGACGACGTTTACGATGCCGACCAGCACATCGTGACTGCGGTAAAGCTGCGCAATGTGAAAACCGGCGAGACTTGGACGCGCGACGTGGACGGATTCTTTGTGGCGATCGGCCACATCCCGAACACCAAGCCCTTTGAGGGCCAGATCGAACTGGACCCGGACGGTTATATTCTGTCGAAGGGCGGCGCGCGGACCAGCGTGACCGGTGTGTTTCACGCGGGCGACGTGCAGGATCGCACGTATCGCCAGGCGATTACAGCTTCGGGCGCGGGCTGCATGGCGGCCATCGAAGCGGAGCGGTTTCTTGAAGCTGAAGGTCACTAGCGCGATAATTTCCTAAAATTTTCCGGATTCGGCCGATGAGTAAGATGGTCAGGGCCCATGTCATGGTCATACTCTTGCTAGCCGACGACGACGAAATGAGTCTCGAGATGATCGGGAAGCCGCTAACCCGTCTTGGTTATACGGTGATCACCGCAGGAAACGGTAAGGAAGCCCTTGAAACGGCTCGTCAGGAGGGACCCCACTTGATCCTCATGGATTTGCGTATGCCGGTCATGGACGGCTTCGAAGCGGCCAAGAGGCTGAAGTCGGACCATGCCACCGCGCACATTCCCATTGTGGCCCTCTCGGCCATGAATACCGCCGTGGCGGTGCAGCGGGCGATCGACGCGGGTTGCGACAGTTTTCATACCAAGCCCGTGAATCTCGCCAGCTTACACAGCAAGATTCGCCGGCTGGTTACGGATAAAGTAGCGGCCGGTCAAAGCTCCGGATAGAACTCGAAAAATGCGTCGAGCGATTGCATCAGTTGCTTGCGGATCTGCTCTTCGCCGCCCTCGATCAGATGCATGGTCACATGCATTTTCTTCCCACTCTTGAGCGTGATTTCCGCATCTTCCACCTTCTCCATTTCATCTGCAGGAAGAAGGCGCATCCCATAGATGAGCGCCAGTTTGGCCATGCTTCATTCTACCCGTCGAAACGCTCGCGCGAATCAGCGGTAAAATGGAGGAACAAACCACGCCGTCTGAGCGTATCTATCCGCAAGCGGTGGTGTCACTGCAAGCAGTGACGCGATAGTGGTGTCGAAACATGAGATCGGCAGCCGAGTCGAGTGAACGGGATACACCGAATGCCAGTTCGTCCTCCGGCGAACTGACGCCCGATGCTGTCCGTGGCGCGCTCGATAAAATCCTTGCAAGCCCTGGATTCGCCAATGCCGAACGGTTGAGCCGCTTTCTCCGATACACCGTCGAAGAGACTCTCAACGGCCAAACCGACAAACTCAAAGAATCGCTGCTGGGCATCGACGTTTTCGGACGAAAGCCTTCGTACGATCCGCGCGTGGATGCCGTGGTCCGAACAGAAGCGGTGAAGCTCCGCGCGCGGCTGCGCGATTATTACGAATCGGAAGGCGCCGAAGATGCGCTCATCATCGATCTGCCAAAGGGTGGATATGTTCCGGTATTCCGGCTGCGCGACAAGCTGCCTCCAGTCACGGCAACGGAAGTCATCGAGAAACCGAAGGGAGCGGATTGGAAGACGGCGCTGGCCGGTGTGTTGATCCTAGGAGTGCTCGCGGTATCCATTTTTTTGACCAGCCGCCAAAATGGGCGCACGAACGATCCCCGTGGAACGGAGTTGTCATCCATAGCCGTGCTGCCTTTCGCGGATTTGAGTCCGGAGAAGGACCAGGAATATTTCTGCGACGGTATGACCGAGGAAATCATCGACGCGCTGTCAAAGATCGGCGGAATCCGGGTTGTCGCGCGAACGTCTTCCTTCGCGTTCAAGGGCAAGCAGCAAGATATTCGCGAGATCGGGAAAAAATTGAATGTCGCGGCGGTGCTGGAAGGCAGTGTCCGCAAGGACGGGAATCGCCTGCGCGTGACGGCGCAGCTGAACAGTGTGGCGGACGGTTATCATCTGTGGTCGGAAACCTATGAGCGCGAGTTGAAAGACGTGTTCACGGTGCAGGATGAGATTTCGCGCGCCATCGTGAATACACTGCAGTTGAAACTTTCCGGCAATAAGGTGCAGCCAAACTCGTCGCCGCAAAACGTCGAGACGTATGAGCTGTATCTGCAGGGCCGCTATCACTGGAGCCGCTGGCGCAGCGAAGGCGCCGAACAAGCCATCCACTATTTCGAAAAGGCGATCGAAAAGGATCCGAAATACGCGCCCGCTTATGCAGGCGTGGCGTTTTCCTATTGCTGGCTCGGATTTTTTGGCGCGCTACCACCCAACGAAGCCATGCCCAAAGCGCGCGAGGCGGCGCAAAAGGCGCTGGCGCTGGACGATTCCCTTGCGGCAGCGCACACGGCGCTAGCTTATGTGAAAGCGCTCTATGAATTCGATTGGCCGGTGGCTGAGCGTGAGTTCAAGCGCGCTATCCAACTCAACGCCGGGGACGCTGAGGCGCACTTCGGATACGGCATCGCGTATCTTTCGCCGCAGGGACATGCCGACGAAGCGCTGCACGAGATGCAAGTTGCGCGCGATCTCGATCCACTGTCGCCGGTGGAGGCGGTTTATCTTGGCCTCGCGTATCAGTTTAAGGGAAAGCACCAGGAAGCAGTTGCGCAATATAAACGCGCCTTGGAATTGGATCCGAGTTTTGTCGAAGCCCGTCTTCATCTGGCCAACGCTTATCTGGACCCCAAAGACTTCAAGGATTTTTACGCGGAACTCGATCGCGCCGAGGCAAGCCTGGCCGACGGAAGGACGGAGCCTTCACGGGCATTCGGAATGGCGATCGAAGGCCGGGCCGCGGAAGCGCTCGCGCTGATCCACAAATGCGAGCATCCGGCGCCGGGGACTTTTATCCGATCGACGTACATCGCCAATGTTTATGCGGTGCTCGGCGACAAAGAAAATATGTACAGATGGCTGGAGAGAGCCTACGCGGATCGTGATGGCATGCTGGTTTATGCCAACAAGCAGGGCTGCTATCGTCCGTTCCGGGCGGAGGCTCGCTTTTTGGATCTAGAGCGGAAGTTGGGTATCCCGCCGGCGCGATAGGCGACGTTCGTGGTATCGCTCCCTTGCGGTCGCGGTTCGGAAAGCCGTTAGTTCAGCGTTTGGACATTGCGGCCACTCGGCCTGCGCCGAAGAGCGCCGTCTTGTCGTTGGTGATCACGCGCACGGGAACGTTCGTTAGAAGCTGCTCGAACCGTCCCTTCGCGGTGAACGCTTTCATGAAAGTGGGTCCCTGCAGCTTTGAAACGATTTTTGGAGCGATGCCGCCGCCGAGGAATGCGCCGGAAGTGGCGACCACTTTCAAAGTTAGATTACCGGTCTCGGCGCCGTAAATCGAGATGAAGATTTCGAGAGCCTGCGTGGCGATCTCGGCCGTACCGGCAATCGCAGCTTTCGCAATGCAAGCGGATGGATCGGCGTGTTTGATTTCGTCAGCGAGCCAAGCGGGTTCTTCAGCGCGCTTAGTGTCGCGTAGAAAATCGAAGATGTTATGCAAGCCAGGCCCTGAAAGCACGCGCTCGTAGCTTACGTGCTCGAACTTGCCGAACAGGTAGCGCAGCAAATCCATCTGGACTTCATTCGTCGGCGCAAAATCGCAATGGCCGCCTTCGGAAGGAAACGGACGGAAGCCGCCATCGGCTTCGGCGAGCAATCCGGCTTCGCCCAATCCGGTGCCCGCGGAAACCAGCGCGCGATTTCCAGTCGGGCTCGGCGTACCTTGATTCAGCACCACAAAGTCGGATTCCTGCAGCAACACGATCCCGCTTGCATTGGCGAACAGATCGTTGATGAGATCGACTCGCTCAAGATGCAGCTCATCGGCCAGGTGGCGGGAATCCACGATCCAGGGAAGATTCGTTGTCTGGACGCGGCCGTCCACCACCGCGCCGGGCAATCCGAACGCGGCGGCTTCCACGGTTTGATTGTGCTTGGCGAGATACTTCCGGACGATCTCCGGCAATCCGCTGAACTGCGGGCTCGGAAAAACTTCGATATCCCGCGGTGTGAGCCGGTTCGGAGTGCCCTCGAATAAAGCCAGTCTGGTATTGGTACCGCCGATATCTCCGGCGAGTATCATTCGCAACTGCTCCAGTGGCGGCGATCTCGTGTGAGCATCTCTTCAGCCTCGGGTGGTCCCCAGGTTCCGGCGGCGTAGTTCGGAAAACGGCGCGGCGGCAGCGCTTCCCAAACATCCAGGATCGGCGCGACCACATGCCAGGCGGTTTCGACCATGTCCGATCGTTGGAACAGCGTGGCATCGCCGAGCATGCAATCGTAAAGCAGCCGCTCGTAGCCGGTCTGCGGCGTGGCGTTGAAATAGTCCGTGTAGTTGAAGTTCATGTCCACGTCGCCAATTTGCACGACGGGACCAGGAATCTTCGCGCCGAAGCTCAGCGAGATGCCTTCATCCGGCTGCAGATGCAGCACCAGGCGGTTCGGTTCCAAGCGATCGACCGCGGTTTTGCGGAACAGCACAAAAGGCGCACGCTTGAATTGGATGGAAATTTCCGTCGACCGCTTGGGCAGCGCTTTGCCCGTGCGCAGGTAGAACGGCACGTCCGCCCAGCGCCAGTTATCGATGAATAGCTTCATGGCGACGAAGGTTTCGGTGCGGGAATCGGGAGCGACCATCGGTTCCGAGCGATAGGGCAGAAGCTTCGTGCCTTTCACCAGGCCTTCGCCGTACTGTCCGCGAACGGTGCGCGTCAGCACTTCCTCGTCCGTCATGGGCGTGAGCGCTTTCAGAATCTTGGCCTGCTCGTCGCGCACCACGTCGGCATCGAATGAAACGGGCGGCTCCATGGCGGTGAGCGAAATGAGCTGGAAAATATGGTTCGGCACCATGTCGCGCAGCGTTCCGGCTTTGTCGTAATACATCCCGCGCTGCTCGACGCCCACGGTCTCGGCCACGGTGATCTGAATATGGTCGATGTAGCGGCGATTCCAGATCGGCTCGAAAATCCCGTTCGAGAATCGGAAGACCAAGATATTCTGGACGGTTTCTTTGCCGAGGTAATGATCGATGCGGTAGATCTGCTTCTCGTCGAGTACCTGGCGAATTTCTTTATTCAGCGCTTTGGCGGAATCGTAATCGCGGCCGAACGGCTTCTCGATGATCACGCGCCGCCATCCGTGGTCCTCGCGCACCAGGCCCGCTTCGCCCAACTGCTTCACAACGACAGAGAAAAAGCTGGGCGACGTTGCAAGGTAATAGAAATAGTTGCCGCGCGTGCCGTGATCTTTATCCACCTGGCCGAGCAGCTCGCTCAACTGCTGGTAGACTTTGGGATCGTCGAAATCGCCGGCGATGTAGTAGATGCGGCGCGCGAACCAGTGCCAGAGGTCGGGATCGACCTTCGTGGTCGCAAAGTCGCCGATCTCCTTGCCGATCATGTCGCGGAACTGCTCGCTGTTCATTTCGTTCCGCGCGACGCCCACCACGGCGAATTCCTTAGACAGCAGGTTATCCTTCGCCAGGTTGTAGAGCGCGGGGATGAGCTTGCGCTTGGTGAGATCACCGGAAGCGCCGAAGATCACCATCACGCATGGATCTCCTGGGCGGCCTGGGCCGGTTCCGGGTCCGGGTCCAGGTCCTGTCGATACAGCTTCGTCTGCTACCGGCATATTTCTGTGTCTCCTAATTTAACGTAGGGCGGACCCCCTGGTCCGCAGCCGGCGCCCTCGCCGGCCCGTTGCTTGAAGAGAGGCGGGTCCAGGGGGACCCGCGCGGACCCGGGGGTCCGCCCTACTTGGGTACAGGAAAAATTTAACCGCCGGAGGCCCGCTCCACATGGCCTCCGAATTTGTTGCGCATTCCGGACAGCATCTTTTCGGCGAAGGTGTGCTCTTGCCGCGAGCGGAAGCGCGTATACAACGACGATGAAAGCACATCGCACGGCACCGCTTCTTCGATGGCGGCCATGATGGTCCAGCGTCCTTCGCCCGAATCCTGCACGGTGCCGGTGAAGCGCGAAAGCTGGGGATCTTCGGTGAGCGCCATGGCAGTAAGGTCGAGCAGCCATGATCCGACGACGCTGCCGCGCCGCCACAGTTCAGCGATGTCGGTGAGGTCGAGATTGTAGCGGTGATCTTCCGGCAGCTCTTTCGACGTGGCGTTCTTCATGATGTCGAAGCCTTCGCCGTAGGCCTGCATCAGGCCGTATTCGATGCCGTTGTGGACCATCTTCACGAAGTGTCCGGCTCCAGAGGGTCCGCAATACAGGTAGCCCTGCTCGGCGGTGCTCTTCTTGCCTTCGCGTCCCGGGGTGGGAGCCGTATCGCCGCGGCCGGGCGCCAGCGTCTTGAAGATCGGATCCAGACGATCGGCCGATTCCTTGGACCCGCCCAGCATCATGCAGTAGCCGCGCTCGATGCCCCACACGCCGCCGCTGGTGCCGACATCCATGTAGTGGAGTCCGCGTTCCTTCATCAGCTTCGAGCGGCGAATGTCATCCTTGAAATACGAGTTGCCGCCATCGATGATGGTGTCGCCCGGTTCCATGAGGCTCGCGAGTTTCGTCACAGTGCCTTCGGTGGCTTCGCCCGCGGGAACCATCACCCAGGCAGCGCGCGGCTTGGCGAGCTTTTGGACGAAATCCTCCATCGAGGATGATCCCGTGGCGCCTTCCGACACCAGCGCGCTGACGTTGGCGGGATTCAGGTCGAATACTACGCACTGATGTCCGCCCCGCATTAGCCGGCGCACCATGTTCGCGCCCATTCTTCCCAGACCGATCATTCCGAGTTGCATAGTTGCTCCCTTTATTTGAATGCGCCGCCCTGAGTGGCGGCGCGGCACGCACGAGTACGTGCGCTACAGCAATTTACTTAGAGTTGCTAAACCCGTTTCCACGTCGTCCAAGTGAACTCGTAAAGCGCGGCGGTTGCGTTCGGCTAAGACCTGGAAGTCGCCGCGCGCCTGGGCGGCTTTCACCACGCCGAATGTGTATTTTTGGCCTGGCACCGCCAGGTCGTGCTTGTCGTTGCAGGTGACCTGGAGGAAAACTCCGGAGTTGGGGCCGCCTTTATATGCCTGGCCGGTGGAGTGCAAGAATCGCGGGCCGAATCCGAGACAAGTCGCGACCTTTTTGCTGTCGCGCACTTTGGTGCGGATGTCCTGCAGGGTCTTTTCGTGCGCATCGTTCATCTCGATGTAGCCGAGCAGCGCGAAGTAATCGCCCGCTTTGATACGTCCCAGATGCGCCTTGAGATAGCCGGCCAGCGATTTGTCGCCGCCAGCGGCCTTGGCCAGATCCGCTGCGTTCTTCTCGTCGGTGAACAGGTGGATGCCGTTTTCGGAGACAATCGGAGTTTCGGCCGGCAGCGATCCAGTCTTCTCGTACTCGCTGGTGAGCTTCTTGGTCGCGATTTTGCTGGCTTCGACGTCGGGCTGGTTAAATGCATTGATCCCAATCACCGAACCCGCCACCGCGATGGCGAACTCCCAGCGGAACATTTCCTGGCCGAGATTATATGTATCGCTGAGAGCGATGCGAACCACCGGATGACCGGCTTTCGCCAGCGCGTCGACGGCGGCGTCCTGCGCCGGATCCGCTCCGTTTTCCAGGCGAATGTAGGCAAATACGCGATCGTTGCCGTAGACGTCGGGTGATCCGAGGCGCTCGCGATCCACCGGGATGATTCCCTTGCCCTCTTTACCGCTCGATTCGGCCAGCAACTGCTCGAGCCACGCGCCGAAATCGGAAATGCCGGGCGAAGCGATCAGCGTAACCTTGTCGCGTCCGCTTTTCGCCGCAACGCCAAGGATCAGTCCGAGTTGTGCGCCGGGGTTTTTATCGACAGGCGGGCAGGACGAGCAGGCGATGTTCATGACATCGGCCTGGTCCAAAAACTTGGGTGCGTCGATGCCCATCACAGCCGCCGGAACCATGCCGAAATCGGAAAGCGCGGAGTAGCGTCCGCCGATACTCGGGACTCCATGGAAAATGTGACGGAAGCCGTCCGCTTGCGCGATCCCTTCGAACTTCGAGCCGGGATCGGTGATGGCGATGAAGCGGCTGCCGGCTTTGTCCGCGCCGACCACTTGTTTTACGCGCTCGAAGAAGTACTGTTTGAATATGTTCGGCTCGAGCGTCGATCCGGACTTGCTCGAGACAATGAAGATAGTGTTCGCGATGTCGATTTTGTTCTCAAAAGTTTTGATCTGCGCGGGATCTACGGAATCGAGCACGAATAGTTCGGGAAATCCGGCGATCTTGCCGAAAGTCTTCTTGAAAACTTCCGGACACAGACTCGATCCGCCCATGCCGAGCAGCAGCGCGTGCTTGAATCCGGCGGATTTTACGTCGGCGGCGACATCGGCGAAATGCTGCTGGTTCGCCAATTGATCTTCCGTGATGCCGAGCCAGCCGAGCCAATTGCCTTCGTCGGATCCGGTCCAGAGCGATGCGTCGCGCGCCCACAGACGGCGGACTTTGCCGGCCATCTTCCATTCTTCCAGCGCTTCCTGAAATTGCGTGTTCAGTTCGGCGGGCAACTGCCAAGTCTGCGGATCCACGGCGGCTTTCGCGGTGACTTTGCACTTCGCGTCCACCGTGTTGAGCAGTTTGTCGAAAGGCTCGGCGAACAGCTTCACGGCCTGCGTTACCAGGTCGTCGGTGACTTGCTTCATCGAGATGCCGACTTTATCGAGCGTCTCCATGGTGTCCTGCGCGGCATCCAGATCCGCTTCGAGGCTGGCTTTCGGCTTGCCGTGATCCCGGAATGCGTCGAAGGTAGCGGGCGGGATGGTGTCAACGGTGTCCGGGCCGATCAATTCTTCGACGTAGAGAACGTCGGAGTAGCTGGGATCCTTGGTGCTGGTGCTGGCCCACAGCAGGCGCTGTGTTTGCGCGTTTTTCTTTGCAAGATCCGCCCACTCGGCGCTGGAATAAATTTCCTTGTAGAGCTGGTAGACCAATTTGGCGTTTGCGATCGCAACCTTGCCGGTCAAGCTCTTGAGCAACGCTTGTTCCTTAGGATCGCTGGACGCCTTGATCTTGGCTTTGAGCATGGAATCCACCATGCCGTCAATGCGGCTGATGAAAAAGCTGGCAACGCTCGCGACGTGCGACACATCGCCGCCCGATGCCGCGAAGGTTTTCAATCCGGCGATGTAGCAGCGCGCTACTTTCTCATACATGTCCTGCGCGAAAAGCAGAGTGACGTTGATGTTGATGCCTTCGCTGATGCACTGCTGGATGGCGGGAATTCCTTCGATGGTGGCGGGAATCTTCACCATCAGGTTGGGACGATTCACGGCCTTCCACAACCGGCGCGCGTCTTTGATGGTGCCCTGCGTGTCTTTGGCGAGGAACGGAGAAACTTCGAGGCTTACGTAGCCGTCGCGCTTCTTGGTGCGATCGTAGACCACGCGCAGCGTGTCGGCCGCATCCTGAATGTCTTTGATGGCCAGGATTTCGTAAACGCCCATGGCGTCCAGATCCTTGCGCTTCTGCAGTTCGAGCAGAGCGTCGGTATAGTCGGTGCTTCCCGTGATGGCTTTTTCGAAGATCGCCGGGTTGGAGGTGACGCCGCCCAGGCCGTCTTCGTCAATCAAGCGTTTCAGCTCGCCGCTCGAAATCAAGCTGCGGCGGATATAATCCAGCCACGGAGATTGTCCGTACTTGCTCAGCTCGCGAATGGCGTTGGTGGTTTTCGGTGGAGTTGCTGTTGGGACGCTCATTTTCCTCGTTTTCTCGTTTCTGGTGTTCTCGTTTCTCGTTAGGCTACTCTGCTATTGTTTCACGAACGAGGAACGAGAAACGAGAAACGGATTTGTAACTATCGTCCTACGGCCTTGATGATCTCTTCTTTGGCCGCGGCGACCACCGCGTCGGGGGTGAATCCGAATTTCTTTTGCAGTTCCTTCAAGGGCGCGGACGCTCCGAAGGTTTGCATGCCGATGCTGCGGTAGGCGTAACGCTGCCAGCCGAAAGTAGACGCTTGCTCCACCGAGACGCGCGCGCGGACATCTGGGGGCAGTACGCGATCCCGATATTCTTTAGGCTGATGATCGAACAGTTCCCACGAGGGCATGCTGACCACGCGCGATTTAATTCCCTCGGCCGTTAGTTTTTCGTAGGCATCCACGCACAGCGATACTTCGCTGCCGGTTCCGATGAGGATCACTTCAGGATCGCCGTCGATGGCGTCGGCAAGAACATAGGCGCCTTTCGCGACGCCCGCTGCCGGCGCATACTTGGTGCGGTCGAGCGTCGGCATATTCTGACGCGAAAGAATCAGGCAGGCCGGCTTGTGGCGGAACTCCATAATCAGGCGCCACGCCTCCGCGACTTCGTTGGCGTCGCCGGGACGGAGAACAATGAGTCCAGGGATCGCGCGCAGCGAGATCAGTTGTTCCACCGGTTGATGCGTGGGACCATCTTCGCCGACTCCAATGGAATCGTGCGTGAAGATGTAAATCACCGGCAGTTCCATTAGTGCGCTGAGGCGAATCGGTGCGCGCATGTAATCGCTGAAAATCAGGAAACCCGAGCCATAGGCGCGGATTTTCGAAGTCGCCATGCCGTTCAGGATGGACCCCATGGCGTGCTCGCGAATTCCGAAGTGGAAATTGCGTCCGCCGTAATTGGATGCCTCGAAATCGCCGGCGCCCTCGAACGTCAGCCGGGTCTTGGTGGAAGGCGCAAGATCCGCCGAGCCACCGATCAACCAGGGCACCCGCGGCGCGATGGCGTTCTGGACTTTGGCCGAAGCTTCGCGTCCAGCCAGGCCTTTCGGATCCGGCGGGAAGAAGGGAATGTCGCGATCCCACTCATCAGGCAGACGACGGTGCTGCATCTTGTAAAGCTGGTCCGCCATTTCCGGAAACTCGCGGCTATACTCGCCGAACTTGGTGATCCAGGCATCGCGCGATTCGTGGCCGCGCTTCCCCATTAATTCCGCGAATCGCTCGTACACGCCATCCGGAACCAGGAACTTGGCATCTTCCGGCCAGCCGTAGTTGCGCTTGGTGAGTTGGATCTCTTTGTCGCCGAGCGGCTCGCCATGGGCCGCACTGGTGTCTTGTTTGGTGGGCGCGCCATACGCGATATGGCTATCCACAATGATGAGCGTCGGACGATCCGTGGTCGCCTTGAAAACTTTGAACGCACGGGCCAGCATGTCCTGATCGTTGGCGTCACCCACGCGCGTGACGTTCCAGCCGTAGCCGATGAACCGAGTAGCCACGTCGTCACTAAACGCCAATGCAGTGTTTCCCTCAATCGAGATGTGATTGTTGTCGTAGATCCAACACAGGTTCGAGAGCTTGAGATGTCCCGCGATGGACGCCGCTTCACCGCTGACGCCTTCCATCATGCAGCCGTCGCCGGCGATTGCATAGACGGAATAGTTGAACATGTCGAAGCCGGGGCGATTGAAATGATGCGCCATCCACTTGGCGGCGATCGCCATTCCAACGCTGGTCGCCACGCCTTGGCCGAGCGGGCCGGTGGTTGTTTCCACGCCCGAGGTCCAACGATACTCGGGGTGTCCGGGGCATTTGCTGTCTAGCTGCCGGAAGTTTTTCAAGTCCTCGAGCGGCACGCTCAGTTCGCCCAACGTCTCATACTCGGGATTTACCGCTTTCACCTTAGCGAGGTGGAGCAGCGAATAGAGCAGCATCGACGCGTGCCCGATGGAGAGAACGAAACGGTCCCGATTGGCCCAGATCGGATCGTCCGGATCGAAATTCAGGAACTGCTGCCACAGGCAATAAGCGACCGGCGCCATGGCCATGGGCGTTCCGGGATGCCCCGAATTGGCCTTCTGAACCGCGTCCATGGACAGCGTTCGAATCGTGTTGATCGCGAGTTGGTCGATGTTCGCTACAGCGGGTTGGGGTTGGGCGGACGTAGACATCACTACCTATCATGCACCTTTTTGAGCGGAATGGAACTCCGGGTTTGAGGGGATTCCCCGAGGATTTGATACCGAGGCGCACCCACAAATCGCGCCCCGGGCCGATTCGCCGATTACTCCGATCCGGCTACTTCTTCAGGCTCTTTACGTAGGCCACTACATTATCCAGATCGGCGCCGGTTACTGCAGGCATCGGCTTCATCTTGCCTTGCCCCTTGGTAATGACCTCCTTCACGTCGGCGGTGGATGCGCTCAGCGGTTTGAGCTCCACCTTCATGGCTTTGGCAATGGCGGGATTTCCCTCGCCTTCGGCGCCATGACAGCTCTTGCACTTGGCTGCGTACACTGTTTTGCCCGCGGCGGCGTCGGCGGCCCACAGGCTGGTTGCGGTCAATGCCGCGAAGATCAGAGTAGTTAGTTTCAAGGGTTTTCTCCAGCACCAATTCTAGTTCAACGGCCGGCAGAACGGGGAGCCGCCACCAGACGCTTTGGCGCGATTCCAGCCCACGCTTCCCGCAGCGCCGTCCGCACCTGAGTTTTCTTGGCTGGTTTCAGACGCACGTTCGTTGCGCCCTTACGTCCCCAGCCGCCTTTCACGGGCACGAATACTTGCGGAGCAGCTTTCGTAAGCAGCTCCTGCTGTAACGGAGGCAGCTTGACCATCGCCCACTGCTCGTCTGGATATCCGAGCGTTGCGAAAATCTTTCCGCCGACGCGAAAATCCGGATGTGACATATGCGAGCTTTCTGTTGCTTCGGGAAGCTCAAGCGCGAGGCGTCGAAAATCTTGGGCGGTCATGCAGGGATCTCTCGGGTGCAAGGGTAAAATAACACAGGCGACTCGCGAATGGCAGCGGAAAAAAAACAGATCGTGATTCTGGGCGGCGGCTTCGCCGGCATCTATACGGCGCGGGCTCTGGAGCGCATGCTGCGTCAGGATGAAGCCGACATCATCTTGGTCAATCGCGAAAACTATTGGGTGTATCAGCCCATGCTGCCTGAAGTGATTTCGGGTTCCATCGCCTTGATGAATGTCGTCTGCCCGATCCGGCGATTGTGCCCGCGCACCAATCTGGTGATGCGGGAAGTGGAAGAGATCGATCTGAAGAACAGGATCGTGACCGTCAGCCCCGGATTCCGGCCCCGGGCGAAAAAAATTCCTTACGACTATCTGGTAATCGCGCTCGGCGAAGTAACCAATTACTACGGCATGCCCGGCATGATCGAGAACGCCATGCCGTTCCGAACGTTGGCGGATGCTATTAGCATCCGGAATCACGTAATCCACGCGCTCGAGGAAGCCGATTGCGAAGACGATCCGGATTTGAGGAAAAAACTTCTCACCATCGTGGTGGGCGGCGGCGGATTTTCCGGCGTGGAAGTGGTCGCGGAGTTGAACAACTTCATTCGCGAGGTAAAGAACAATTACCTGAGGCTGCGTAACGAGCAGGTGCGCTGCGTTCTGGTGCATTCGCGCGCCCGCATCCTGCCGGAAATGGCGGATCCGCTGGCGTTGTTCGCGCAAAAGATCCTGAAGAAGCGCGGCGTCGAGATCATTTTGAACGACCGGCTGGTGGCTGCGACATCCGAGAAGGCCATTTTGAAATCCGGCGTGGAAATCCCGTGCAAGACCATCATCTCTACCGTTCCGTCCGGAAGTCCGCCGGTGCTGCAGAAACTGGATTGTGCAAAAGACAAGGGCAGCTTACTCGTGAACACAGCGCTGGAACTGACCGGCTACGAAGGACACGTCTGGGCGCTGGGCGATTGCGTATCGCTTAAGACCGTGTCCGGCAAAGTAGTTCCACCCACCGCGCAACATGCCACGCGCGAAGCAACGACGTGCGCCACTAACATCGCTGCAGCAATACGGGGCGGCAAGCAGGCTCAATTCACTTTCGAAGGATTGGGTACGCTGGGGTCGCTGGGGCACGGCTCGGCGGTGGCGCAGATTCTGGGCGTGAAAATTTCCGGGTGGGTAGCCTGGATGCTGTGGCGCAACATCTATTTGTTCAAGATTCCCGGCATCAAATCGAAGGTTCGGATCGGAATCGATTGGTTTATTCACCTCCTTTTCCCTGCGGATCTGGCGCAGATGCGCGTGGATCACGAATCGGACATTAAAAATCAGCACTTCGAGCCGGGCGACGTGATCTTTCATGAAGGCGATTTGGGCGACAGCGTCTACGTGATCGAAAAAGGCGAGTGCGACGTGATTAAAGAGGAGGAGGGAGAAGCGTCGGTGGTGGCTACCCTTGAGGCCGGCAACTATTTCGGCGAGATGGCGCTGCTATCGGATGTCACGCGCAACGCCACGGTCCGGGCCAGAACCGCGCTGGATGTTCTGCTGATTCCGAAGGGCGATTTCAATCGGCTGCGTCAGAGTGTGCCGGCGTTCGGCGAGGTTTTCCGCGAATTGGCGCGCAAGCGGGCGCGGGGCGGGGAACCAGATCTTTGATCTTTCTTGCCGGCAGTCCCCACCACCGAGGGTGATTTTGCCATCACCTGGTCAACGTTCGGCCTCATCACTGATGCCACGACGATTTGACGTTGATCTGCGAATTTCGTTCTTAATGTCTCGGATACCCAGCCGACTCCTGAACCAAAGTTCACGATCCATTGCGCCGCCACTCTGCTCGGTCTGGCGCTGGCGAGCAGGCGCTTGCGGAAAAGCTACTTATGCTGGCTGCAAGGCCCCGGCGATGGTCTGGATCTCGCGGATCACGAGATCCAACTCTTCGTCTATCGTGTAAAAGTGCGGAGCGACCCGGATGCCCGCGCCGGGCCGGTAGTCGACAAGAACATCGCGGCGCAGCAGTTCCTGCGTCACTTCGTAGCCGTTTGGAACATCCAACGTTACCGTTCCGCCGCGCTGGGAAGAGTCTTTCGGCGACTTGACGGGGAATCCGGCGGCTTCGGAGAGCTCGATCAGTTTGGTTGTTTGGCGAATCGATTTGGCGCGGATATTTTCGACGCCCACTTCGTTCAAAATTTCATAGCCCGAGCGCGCGGCGTAGAGTCCCGGGATATTCGGCGTGCCGTTGAGGAAGCGATAGGCGTCGGGCGCGTAATCCATGTCGCCGGGATCGAAGGCAAACGGGTTGCGATGCGCCACCCAGCCGGTCAATCGAGGTTTCAACGTGGGCCAGAGATCGCGGCGAACATATAAGTAGCCCGCGCCGGGGCCGCCGCATAACCACTTCACCGATCCTCCGGTGGCGAAATCCACGCCAAGCTCGCGGACGTTTATTGGCACAGTGCCGGCGCCCTGATAAATATCCGCGATCACCATCGCCCCCACTTCATGGGCGCGGCGCGTAATGGCCGCGAGATCCTGGATGAAGGCACTTTTGAAAATCACATGCGAGACGGAAACCAGCAGTGTCTGATCGTCGATGGCTTTGAGCAGCTTATCCTGCGGGATCGTGATGCCATCTTCGGACGGAACGGTGATCACGCGCGCGCCCAGCGATTCGAGCTGGCGGTGAATGTAGAGATTGGAGGGAAAGTTCAGACCTTCGGAAACCACCTTGTTGCGCTTGCCGCTCCAGTCGAAACACGAAGCGACGATCGATTGCGGCACCGATACGTTCGGATGCATGGTGACTTCTCCATCGCCAGCGCCGATCAGTTTTCCGATCAGATTGCCGACCGCGATGGGCATTTCCCACCAGCCTTCTTCCCAGGCGCGGATGGATCGCGTGGTCCAGATGTCGGCGTATTCGTTCAGCCGGTCGCGCGTGCGGCGAGGCATCGCGCCGAGCGAATGGCTGATCAGATATACGGTTTTTTCGAGCGAAGGAAACTCAGGGCGCCAGCGAAGCAATGGGTCGAGCATGCTTCCATCATAAAGAAACCAGGTGTCTATGTAGGATCAGCCCAGCTTAAATATTCACCTCTTGCAATCAGAAGCGAATGGCCCTATACTCGATGGAGATAGTAATGATTAAGCAAACGCCCATTCTGATTGTCTCCCAGCAATACCCCGCCTGCTGTTGTTGTAGCTGTTAGTTCATTTCTCGTTTCCCCTTTTTTTTCTAAATTTCATCGGAGGAGAGTTGTATGCGTTCCCTGCTTAGGAACATTTTGTATCTCTTGACGGCCGTTTCGGCTTTCGGGCAAGTAGACACGGGTAGCATTTCAGGCACCGTGAAGGATTCTTCCGGCGCCATTGTGCAGGACGCCGGCATCAAAGTGGAGGATTCGGCCACGCACCAGTCCATCTCGGTGCGGAGCAGCAGCGCGGGGTTCTTTTCCGTGCCCAACCTCAAGCCCGGGCTTTATCAAGTCTCGGCGGGCGCCGTTGGCTTCCAAACCGTGGTGAAGACCGGCATCGAACTCCGCGTACAGGACAGGCTCGCGGTGGATTTCGATCTTGAGCCGGGACAGGTTTCCACCGAAGTTACGGTGGCGGCGGACGTTCCGGCGCTCGAAAGCGGTACTTCGTCGCTCGGGCAAGTCGTGGAGGAAAAGGAAATCAAGAATCTTCCGTTGAACGGACGCAACTACATTCAACTTGCTTCGTTAGGTGCAGGAACCTCGCCCTCGCAGCGGACCACCGAGCGAAATACGTTCGTTTCGAACGGCGAGCGGCCGATTCAGAACAGCTATTTGCTGGACGGCATCGACAACAAGAACAAGATCGTTGGATTCGATAGCTCCTCGGCGCAATCTATCGAGCCTGTGATCGATGCGGTGCAGGAGTTCAAAGTTCAGACGAGCACGTTCTCGGCCGAGTTCGGACAAGCTGCGGGAGCGGTGGTCAACGTAACGATTAAATCCGGCACCAATCAACTACACGGCAGCTTGTTCGAGTTTCTCCGGAACTCCGCCTTGGATGCCCAGCCGTATTTTCAGCCGACCGGTCACAGTCCGCAGTTCATTCAGAATCAGTATGGAGCGACCGTCGGCGCTCCGGTGATCAAGAACAGGACATTCTTCTTTTTCGCCTGGCAAAGTTCGCGCGAAGTCAACGCCGCGCCGCAGCTTGCCAACGTTCCGACACTGGCGCAGCGGAACGGTCAATTTTCCACGCCTCTTTATGATCCCGCAACCACGCGTCTGGGGACGGACGGAGTGACCTACATTCGCGATCCGTTTCCGAACAACACGATTCCGGCGGACCGCTGGGATCCGGTGGCGAAGAAGCTTCTCGCGCTGTATCCGCTGCCCAACTTAACGGGCAAAAACAACTTCTTCTCGAATCAACGGGAATCGGTCTACAACGATCAGTACATCGGACGAATCGATCACCGCTTCAGTGAACGCGACACTTTGTTCGGGCGCTACTCCACGTCATGGAACAACAACATCCTGCCGGCGCTTCTTCCGCCCCCCGCGAGCAATCCGAGCATCGTGACGCCGGAAGCGCATTCGTTTGCGGCGAGCGAAACTCACGTATTCCGTCCGAATTTGATTAACGAAATCCGCGTCGGTTATCAGGAAACGCGCGAACAGCAGCGCATCGACTCAGAACGGCTATTCGATCAGTACGGAATCATCGGCGCCCCGGATATTTCGATCGTGGAAGGACTGCCGACTTTCGCGATCAGCGGCATTGCGACGCTCGGGACCACGGGTCCGGGAAATTTGCCGACGCCAGCCACCGGATCGGGCAATCTTCCCATTGACAAGCAGGGCCGAACGGTCCAGATCAATGACAATCTTTCGTGGGTGCACGGCAGCCACACATTGAAGTTCGGCGCGGATTTCCAGCAGGTCACGCTATACGCGAACTCAACGCTGCAAGCCCGTCCCAACTTCGACTTCACCGGCGTTTACACGCAGAATCCGCAGGGCCGCGCGGGCACGGGCTCTTCCTTCGCCGACTTCTTGCTCGGACTCACCAACGATTCGCAAGTTTCGACGCGCTCCATCAGCCGCAGCCGCCAGCATATTTATCAGGCTTACGTGCAAGACGATTGGGCGGTTAACTCGCGGCTGACTTTGAACCTCGGCCTTCGCTACGAGTTACCTTTGCCGTTCTATGAAACGAGCAACCATTATTCCGACGTGATCCTGGAACCTGGTTCGCTTTACGGAAAGCTTCTCGACGCGAGCCAAGCCGGACAGAACGGCTATCGCAATTCCTTTGTCGATCCGAACTGGCACAACTTTGCGCCCCGCGTCGGACTCGCTTTCAAACTGACACCGAAGACCGTGATACGGGCGGCCGGCGGGATCTTCTACGGCCGCGATGAAAACGTTCCCGTAGCGCGCCGCCCTACCAACAATCCGCCCTACTTCATCTTGAGCAGTTTCACGTCGGATCAGATCGACCCGAGCATTATCTTGTCCCAAGGATTTCCGGCTAACGCGCTGGATCCGGCGAATGTGAAAAATCCGTCGGTGAATTCGTATCTGAAGCACTCCCCCACTCCGTACGTCCAGCAGTGGAATTTCAATATCCAGCGCGAACTTCCGGCTGGTTTGATCGCGCAGGTGGCTTACGTCGGCTCCAGCTCGCACGATCTTTACTATCCGGATAACGTCGACGTTCCGGCGCCGGGTCCCGGAAAGGTGCAAGCGCGGCGGCCGATTCAGGGATATTCCGCCGTCTACGAATACGCGCCGTTCGTCAGTGCGAATTACAGTGGACTGCAAGCGCAACTGGAACGACGCTTCAACAAAGGGCTGACGTTTCTCGCAGCGTACACTTACAGCCATTCCATCGACAACGGACCGAGCCAAGCCGACAACGGCGTGGGCGATCCAGGTCCGCAGAATCCGCTGAACTTCGCGGCCGAACGCGGCAATTCCAACTTCGATGTCCGGCAGCGTTTCGTGGCCAGCACGGTTTACGAGCTTCCGTTCGGGAAGGGAAACCGGTTTCTGTCGCAATCGCGCATCGGAAACGCGATCGCGGGCGGCTGGCAGTTCACCGGCATCTTTTCCGCGCAAACCGGGCTGCCCTTCACACCCGTGTTAAGTTTCGATCCGACGAATACCGGCATCACGACTGCTCATCCGAATCGAATTGGCAGCGGCAATCTTTCCTCGAGCCAGCAGGACCCTCGGCATTGGTTCGATTCCACCGCTTTTGCCGCTCCGGCGGCATTCACCTACGGCAATTCAGGTAGGAACATTCTGCGTGGGCCGGGATTGCACAACATCGACGTGGGACTTTCCCGCACCATTTCCATCGCGGAGCGCGTCGGTCTGGAATTGCGCGCCGAGGCCTTTAACCTGTTCAACACTCCGCAATTTGGTTTGCCCAACGCCACGCTCGGTGTGGCGACAACGGGCGTGATTTCCACCGTGGTCAATCCGCAGCGTGAGTTGCAACTTGCGTTGCGTCTAGCGTTCTAATATTTCAAATCAGGGGAGAAACAAATGAGTACGTCACGCAGAGATCTTTTGAAACGCGCGGGATTAGTTGGATTAGCCGGTGTTCCGGCGGCTCAGAAAGCGGCGGCCAAGGGCGAGAGCGGTTCGCATTGGGAACGGCCCGCCGCGCAAACGGGCAACAATCTGAACCTGATCGTGCTGGTATCAGACACGTTTCGCGCCGACAATTTGGCGGCGTACGGCAGCCAGTGGGTGGAAACACCGAATCTGAATCGATTCGCCGAGCAGTCCGTGATTTTCGAGGACGCGTACCCCGAAGGGATGCCGACGATTCCCATTCGGCGAACGCTTTACACCGGACGCCGAATTGTTCCGACGTACTATTACCATCAGCACGAGCCGGTTCAAATTGCCGGATGGCATCATTTGTACAACGAAGATGTCACGCTGGCCGAAACGCTGCATGAAGCCGGATATCTGACGGCGCTGATCGCGGACGTTCCACACCTGCAGCGTCCCGGGCGGAATTTCCACCGCGGTTTTCACTATTACGAGTGGGTGCGCGGGCAGGAGATCGATTACTATGCGCAGGCTCCGCGCAAGCTGCCCGATTTCGAAGACCTGTACCCCGCCGATTACCTGAACCAAACGGAACTGACGCGGCAATTTGGAAAGGAGCCGAGGCAAGGCTTCAAGGATTTCCTCAACCAGTACACGGCGAATCGCAAGCGATGGCTGAAGCATGGCGAATCGATTGTGGAGCAGACATCGAAGAATGCGATCAGTTGGTTGAAGGAAAATCACGAGCAAGGGCCGTTCTTTCTGCATGTGGAGGCGTTCGATCCGCACGAACCTTGGGATCCGCCACAGCAGTTCCTGGAGAAATATTTGAAAGATCCCGGGAAGCACAGTTGGCCTGAGCCTCCGTATGGAGATGTCAAAGTGCCGGAGGAGGGCGTGAAGCGATTGCGCGCCAACTACGCGGGCGAGGCTTCGAACGTGGATCACTGGTACGGCAAGATTTTGGATACGATCAGCGAACTCGGTTTACTCGAAAACTCCGTTGTCGTGTTTCTATCGGATCATGGCGCGCTGCTCAACGAACAGAGCCAGTGGGTGAAGGGGCCGGAGCGGTTGCGCACCCAAGTGACGCATATCCCGGTTCTGGTACGCGTGCCGGGAAATCAGTTCGCCGGAAAACGCGTCTCCGGATTCGTGCAGGTTCCCGACTTGCTTCCGACATTTCTCGGCCGGCTGAACCTGAAACCGCCGTCGCGCGTTACGGGCGAGGATCTCTGGCCGTACGTGACGGGCGAGCGAACGAATCGCCGCGATTATGCGGTTTCCGGTTATGGCTACGTGGCATCGGTGCGGACGCCGGAGTGGAATTATTCCGCTGTCTGGAACAAGGAAAAATACACCGGCAAGTATAAGCCGCAGCTTTATAACCGGAAGAACGATCCGCAGGAGCTAACGGACGTGGCGGATCAATATCCGGCCGTGTTGAAGGATCTGCACACCAAACTGGAACGCTACATTGCTTCAGGTTGGGACATCACGCGCGGGAGTTTTAACGAGAAGGTAGGCTAGCCGATACTGAACCGCGACCGCGAGGGAGCGCTACCGCGAACGGTCTGGGTAGCGCTCCCTTGCGGTCGCGGTTCGGTTAGTCCATCCAAACCACGGCGCCCTTCTCGAACGGCGGCAGTTCGCAATGGAGCTTGCCGTCGCGGAAGATTGCGTCGAGCTTTTGGACTTCGCCGAGGAAGGGAAGAAACTCGATGGCCCTCGTTCCGTCGGCTGGAAAAGCGATCTTCACGTTTTGCGCGGGAGTCTGCTGGGCGTTTTCTTTTGGCTTCAGCCCATCGAAGTTCGCCAGGAACACCGAGATCTTGCCGTCCACACGTGCGATCTGCGAGGAAACAAGCGCCGACGCATCGACCTCGACGTTCGGCTGGAATCCGGTACCCTCCAGGATTTGACCGAGATAAGTTTTGCGCAGCGTGTCGTAGCTGGCCGGCTCCCATTTTTTCTGAAGTGCAGCGTAATAGGCTTTGCCGGGACAGTTCGGAAATTGGATCTTCAGATTCGAGGCATGCGGCGCACCGGTTTCGTCGTACTTTCCGGTTTGGCCGGTGGCGATGAGCGTCTTCTGAGTTTTCAGACGAGCGATCTCCTTCGCGCTCAGGCAGCGGGCATCGGGAAGAATCAGCACATCGCCATGAAAGTCGGCCAGAGTTCTCGGCGTCACGATCTGGAACTCCAGGTGCGACTGCAAAAGCAGCAGCATGATCCCGCGGTACGACTTGATGAATTCATCCGCGAAGTAGTCGCGCGTCTTGGGCGAAAAGTAAACCCCGATCGGATGGATCGGCTCTCTGGGAAGAAAGAACGTCTTCTCGTGATTTTGCATCCAGTCGAAAATCGCGGTGCGCGTCTGGATGTCGTTCGAACCGGACATCACGTGCCCTTGCGCGTCCCACGTATTCGTCCCGGCCATGAGCTGCGCCATCGCCAGATTCTTCATCGCCTCGCCGGGAGCGATTTTCTTTTCCTTTTCCCAGGAGTAGCTCAGCATCCAACTCGGCTTCGGCGCGGCGAATGCTCGAAAAGAGAACATGCCGATGGTGTCCTGAAACCAGGTGAGCGGCGTGCGGCTGGCCGACATCCCGCCCGTCGAGTATTCGTGCGCGATGGTGTCCACCACCGGATACATTTCGTAAACGTCCGATCCGACGCGGACCGCGCTCTCTTCGATGCCCGGGTAAATTTCCGGAATCATCTTGCACTTCGGATTCACGGCTTTGATGTTGGTGTTGATCTCGTGCACGAAATCGGTCAGCGCGTCGATGCGGAAATCCACCCACTTGCGGAAGTTCGCGTCTTTGAAATCGCCCAGCTTCAAATCGGTCTTTGCGTTGAGCCCGGTCTTGGCTTTGAACGCGGCCACCGTTGCGTCGTCAAAGCTGGCCCAGGTATCTTCCCAACCGGTGAAATGCGTCATCCAATACGGAATGTCGACGTAGACGCCGTCGATCCCGGTACCCGCGATTTGGCGGACGCGCTGCATGTAGATCTTGCGCCATTCTTTGGCGAACGGCGAAACCCATACGTCTTCGTCGCCTTCTTGTATCCAGAATTCCTTGCCGCCCCCGAACATCGCGGGCTCGCCTTTGATGTTGCGCTGCAGCCAATCCGGATGATCCTTGGCCATGGTGTGCACGGCTTTGGGTGCATTCGCGGTGATGCATTCCGTGCCCGCGATGTAGACAAACGCGTAGTTGCCGGCCGCGTGCGCTTTCTCCGCCACGGCGCGGATCGCTTTCAGCTTTTCCGCAGGATCGAGGAAGCTTTCGTAGCGGCCGGGGATGTCATTATCCACTTCGATGCCGAACACGTGCGACGCTGTGGCGCCGCGGACGATTTGATCCGCGTTGGTGGAAGACAATCCGTGTCCGGCGATGCGGACGAAGTGGGTCCAATCCGGATTCGACTGGGCCCACGCAACGCCGATCCACAATACAAATGCGGCAGGGCAGCGCTTCATCAGAATTCGAAGCGCGCCACAACCTGCACCTGCCGGGCATGCCAGCCATTCGCCAGGCTGCTCACCTGTCCAAATCCTCCCTGGCCGAACTGATAATTGGCGCGATCAAAACGGGTGTGATTGAACGCGTTGAAAGCCTCCAGGCGAACCTGGAACTTCATGTTTTCCCGGATGGCAATCGATTTGCGCAGCGCCAGATCCACGTTGTTGATGCCCTGCGAAAACAGATTGTCGAAATAGCGCGGCGCGTTGCCAAGCTGCTGGTCGCCCGGATCGGCAAAGCAGTTCGGATTGAAGACGCTAAAGCCGCTCGACGCTCCGTTGAGCAACGCGGCCGCCGCATCGTGAAAGCTGACCCCTGTTCCCGGATTGGAGCAGGTAACGTTCGGCCGCTGCGAACCATCCGCCAGCCGATTGTTCGCCATGCGGATTGCCACTGGTTGTCCGCTCTGGAAGGTGACGTTCGAAGAAGCGGACCATCCGCCGATGACCGCGTCGGCCACGCGATTCATGTTATTGCCGATCAGTAATCCGCGGCCAATCGGAATCTGCGCCGTGAAAGCTGCCGCGACGCGATGCGTGGCGTTGTTCGCGCTGAGCGTGGTTTCATTCTTCAGTTGATCCAGCGCCTGCGGGCCGCCCACGCTGTACCATCCCACCCAGCTATTGTTGCCGGACGAGACATCGTCGGTGTTGCGCGACAACGTATAGCTGCCCTGAATGGTGAAGTACTTGCCGCTTCGCTTCTCAAATCGCAACTGCATGGAATCGTAACGCGAGTTCGCGCCGAAATTCGGGAAGCCGTCGAATTCGCCGTCGAACTGCGGATACGGCCGCAGCAGATTGATCAACGGAATGGTGGGATCGTTGTAGCGCGAATCCGGTTCGTTGAAGATCGCATTCGGACCGGTGAACAGCGGTTGGAATGGATTCGGCACGGGGCTATTCAACTGATCCGTGGTGTAATTCTTAGCGATGGACGACGGAATGAAGTTCTTGTTGCGCGTTCCGGTGGCGTAGCTGCCGTAAGAAAGGTGCGTGCTGCGATTCGCCGAGTAATCGAGGCTGACCACGATGTCCGACGGCAGCAGGCGCTGGACGCCGGCGCTCCATTGATAGATCTGCGGATTCCGATCGGTCTCGTAGCTGAGGTCGCCTGAGTTGCTGAATCCCCACTCCGCCAGCTTGCCGTACTTGTTGCCCTGGGGTGGCGGAAGTCCGGCTGGGAAGGGATTCGCAAGCGTGGCGTACTGCGTATTGTAAAAATCCTTGGAGAAGTAGATCGGCGCCGACTTGTAGAAGGGCGGCCCGGGATATTGGAAATTGGTGGCGATGTTGGCGCCGTAATAGATGCCCGCGCCGGCTCGAATGACAGTCTTCGAATCCCAGCTATACGCCATGCCGAGCCGCGGCGCGAAGTTGTTGCGATCGATCGGGACGGTGCGATGATCGCTGTTCGCGAAAAGCGTGGTGCCGATCAGCGCACCCAAGCCGGGAACGGTGATGCCGGTTGGATCGCGGAAGTCCGAAAACGTCGACCGGTTGAAGCGTTCGGTGTACGGGGTGCTCCATTCGTAGCGCAAGCCGATGTTCAACGTCAGCTTGGAGTTCACTTTCCAATCGTCCTGAACATAGAAAGCCGTCTCTTTAGATTTGTTCGCCACCGGAGGTTTGATATTCAGCGGGCCGCTGGTATTGTCTCCGAATCCGAGCAGAAAACTGGCGAACGGATCACCCTGCGTCACAACGCCATTGCCCGGCTGCTGGTTTGTGGTGTCCAGGCCGAAGTTGAAGAGACCTGTGGGATTATCCGGCTGCCAGAAGTTGTTAAAGAACAGCCGCTGCTCGCCGCCGAATTTGATGGAGTGCGATCCTTTCACCCAAACCAACTCCGAAGAATAGGTGTACAAGGTGTGGCTGAAATGCGTGTCGACGCAGCACTGGTCGAAGAGATTGCTGTAGGTCTGATCGAATTCAATCATCGGCATCCGGGTGAGGCCGTTGGCTTCGAGCACGCTCGGGAATCCGACGCTGGTCAGGTTGGGATATTTCGTGATGCCCGGTGCGATTGCGAGATCTAAGCCGAGTCTGGCGGTGTAGAGCAGCGTGGGGCTGATCGTCCAGTTGTAATCGATCACCGCGTTGTGCACGTCCGTCTTGTAGAGATAAGAGTCGTCGACAAACGTTTCGCCCACCGGATTGATGTAATGGCCGCGGCTGTAGCGGACGCCGAGGTGGTTGTTGTCGGTGAAATTGTGGTCCACCCGCGCGTCGAACTGATATCCGCTGTAGCTGGAACTGACGTTGCGGCGGAAGTTGTTGTAGTTGGTTCCTGCCGCACCCTGCACGTTCGGCTCCGGGAAATACGCAAGCAGGTTTTTGGCCACGCCATCCAGCATGCTCGCCGGAATTGTGTTGTTGGGAAAGGGCGACCGATTGCCGTTCGCGTCGATCGTT
>DATGIH010000107.1:0-13857 GCA_035295865.1 Bryobacteraceae bacterium | reverse complement strand
TGAACGAGCGGCTGAATTATGCATTTCAACTCGCGGTGGCGCGTCCGCCCACGGAGCACGAACGCCAAAGGTTGACCGAATATTTCGATCAACAAAAGCAGTTGCTCGCGAAGGACGCGAAAGCCGCCGAAAACATGCAGCCGTTCCATCTGCAAGGCGTGGATCCGCTCGACGCGGCCGCCTGGGTGGGCGTGAGCCGCGTGCTGCTCAATCTGGATGAATTCATAACGAGAGAATAAAATGACGTTCCGAGAGTTCCAACAAATTCACAGCCGCCGGATGTTCCTGCGCGATACCGCGGGCGGGCTGGGCGCCATCGCGCTGGCGAATCTCCTCAACGGAAACGCGCTCGCCGCAGCGAAGCGCACCGATCCGCTGGCGCCCAAACTTCCACCACTTCCCGGCAAAGCCAAGAACGTCATCTTCATGTTCATGGAAGGCGCGCCCAGCCAGATGGATCTCTTCGATCCCAAGCCCGCGCTCAAAAAATGGCAAGGCCAGCCGCTGCCGCCCTCGATGACCAGCCAGCTCAAGCTCGCCTTCATCAAGCCCACGGCCGCGTGTCTGGCGAGTCCGCGCGAGTTCAAACCCTACGGCCAGTGCGGCGCCGAATATTCCGATTACATCCAGCACACCGCGTCCTGCGCCGACGACATCTGCCTGATCCGCTCGATGACCACCGACGCTTTCAATCACCATCCCGGCCAGTTGCTGCTGATGAGCGGCAGCACGCAGATCGGGCGTCCGACGCTCGGCGCCTGGACCCTCTACGGACTCGGCAGCGAATCCGAAAATCTGCCGGGATTCGTGGTGTTGAGTTCTGGCGTCGGCACCAGCGGCGGCGAGTCGAATTTTTCCAGCGGCTTTCTGCCGTCCACGTATCAAGGCGTGCAGTTCCGCAGCGCGGCCGATCCGATTGTGTATCTCTCGAATCCATCGAGCGTGTCGCGCGAAACGCAGCGCGCTGGATTAGACGCTTTGCGCGATTTGAACCAGGCGCATCTCGCGAGCACCGGCGACGTCGAAATCGCGTCGCGCATCGCGTCGTATGAATTAGCATTCCGCATGCAGATGGCGGCGCCCGAGCTGCTCGATTTTTCGAAGGAATCCGCCGCGACCCTCGAAATGTACGGCGTGAACAAGGAGCCGACGCGACCGTTCGCGACCAACTGTTTGCTCGCGCGCCGCATGCTTGAGCACGGCGTCCGCTTCGTGATGCTGATGCATGCGAGTTGGGATCAGCATACCAACCTGAATCGCGATCTCAAGAAAAATTGCGACATCACGGACCAGCCGACCGCGGCGCTGTTGAAAGACCTGAAGCAGCGCGGATTGCTGGATTCGACATTGGTGGTGTGGGGCGGAGAATTCGGCCGCACGCCGATGGTGGAGATCCGCAACACCGCCGATCCGGAGAATGCAGGGCGCGACCATCATCCGCTGGCCTACAGCATGTGGATGGCCGGCGGCGGCATCAAAGGCGGTCAAGTGGTGGGCAAGACCGACGAGCTAGGCTTCAACGTGGTGGAAGATAAAATCCACGTGCACGATCTGCAGGCCACCATTCTGCAATGCCTGGGCTTCGACCACACGCGCCTGACGTACCACTATATGGGCCGCGATTTCCGGCTAACCGATGTGTCGGGGAATGTGGTGAAGAAGCTGTTGGTTTAGAAGGGTGGTTTAAAAAACTCCGGCGATTCCGCCGACTGCCTCAAAATTTTGCAGCCAACCGCTCACCGACGAACCTGGCGCCGGGCCGATTAATCTGTTTGGAAATGGGGTCGCATAGTCTCGAAATTCAAAACGCAATCCGAGATGCTGAGTGAGACGATACTTTATACCTGCCGCACCGCTCGCCATGGGTTTCGTTTCCCGCGTGTTCGTGAGCGCCGCAATATTATTGAGCGGTTGAGAGGCATTCGGCTCCCCAGTGCCAGAATAGATGGCTACGCCGCCGCCAACTGCAACGAAGGGCCGAAATCGTTTCTCCCGCGCGGAGAAATGCACCAGAAAACGAAAATCGAGAAACTGCGTGTGGCCGCTCAGATCCACTTGAGTACCGCCGCTGCTTAGCTTCAAATCGCTCAGCCGAAAAAGATAGCTCGCTTCTCCGCCAATGTGTGAATAATCGTTTGCTCCGCCAAAAATACCGAAGGTACCGCCGTCCTTGAATCCTACGGACGCTGATCCCGCAGTCCCCGTCAGCGACTTGTCTGGTGTAGTGCCGAAGCCTCCCAGCACCCCTGCCTCCCAGGTCTGAGCCGTCGCAAAGGATGCGAACATTGCGGCTGACATCAACAGTTGAGTTAACCTCTTCACCCTAACCTCCGATTTCATGGATTCACCACGCGAACAACGAACGAGGTCGAAATGCCAGCTTGCTGAATGACCAAGGGCGCCTGGGATGCAGCACTGATTTTGTGCGGAACAGCCGCGTTGATTTGATAGACTCCGACCTCGCCCGGAACCAGACCGGCGAATTCTACCGAAAGATTCACACCTTCCAATGTCACGGTGGGAGGCGCCGCAGCTTTCTCCAACGGATCAGATGGCGGCGCCGCTCCGTCAGTTGCAGGCGGTGATGTTTGTCCAAGTCCGGTTGCTACGATCAACAGGATGTCATCCGGATGCACTGGATTTGAAATATCCACCAGTTGGTTATTCGCGGCTCGGTAAATCAGCGGTAGGCCGGTCAAGCTGCCCGCCTTGCCCGTGCGAAATACTGCAGGCGCGTTTGCCGGGGCATTGAAGTTGAAAGGCGCGCTCTGACCACCCGGCGAAGTGATAACTAAAGTTGCGCTTCCTGAAACCTCGTAGGGCAATTGCGCGTTGATGTGTGTGGACGAAACCTGAAGCAGAGGGACTGGAATATCATTAATCGCGGCGCAGGTCTCGCCGAGACTTGTGGGCAGCGGCAGGCTGTTGGCAGCCGCCGAACTTGCCGCCAAACCGGTCCCAGAGATAACGATTAACGATCCGGGAGCCGCTTGACCACCATCCGCCATATTCACCAGCGACGAAACTACCGGAAACGCCGTCGGCTGATCGAAGGTGGGTGGAAGCTCGGTGAATCCCGAGATTGATAGATAAAGCGTCGTGGCATTGACGGAAGCAGTGGTTTGAAGAAAAGACAAAATGGTTTCACCGATCTGTCCTACGGGCGGTGTGGTTAATATCGTTGGCGTGACGGGTGCCTCTATAGTTTGGGTCGCCACACCGGCGACACCGCTTGAAATTGAGCTGCGTTGCGCAGCACCCGCCGATGAAGACGACGGTCCATTAATCACCAGCGCCTTATCGCCGGATACCGAGATACTTGAAGTGAACGATGCCCCGGTGATGCCGCCATCAAGCACCATGGAACGATTGAACAGAGTCCCTCCGGCCATGAATATGTTGTCCGATATCGCGTTATAAGAGCCGCCCAGAGCAGTGAGGTCATGGCGCGAGGCTTCGAAGGCGGAGTACGAATCGTCGTAAAGCAACACCGTGCCGTCCGCCATTGGTGTGAAGATCGAGTGACCTGTTGGGGAGCTAGTCATCACAGAATCAGGATTTACGCTATTCACGAAAATTCCAAGCGATGAAGGCGCAGTTGCGATGCGATTACTGAAATCGATTAGATCAATTTGTCCTGTTGGCGTTCCGGCATTGCGGCTTGCGCTGAACATTGCAGAATCCGACACCGATATGGACCTTGGATAGTGCCCGAATGGGAAAACGATAAACGGCTTTGTGCTGAGAGAATCTAAATCGAACACACTTGCAATCTGCGAGTTGTCATTCCCAACGATCATGTACCGGTTATCCCGTGTGATGGTCATCTTGGTCGGAGTATTCCCTGTGCGCAGCACGCCGACCTGAGTGAATTTCGCAGAGTCCAGCACGAGAACCTGATTGCGATCCTGCCGGAGCACGTACAACCTAGGGCGAACCGCGTCACTAAGGATATCCACGAGTTTTCCAGCGAGGCTGTGAACGATTCCTCGTTGATTTGGCGCCTTGGTGTTGATCAGAAGCCGGATCGACGGACTAATTCCAACGGAAGCATCGGAACTAATGTTCAGCGGTATAACGGTGGTTCCAGTCCGGCCACTAAAAGCGCTGGGATCAATCTGGATGGTCACTTGCGCAGGAGTCGTTCCCGACGATGCGTGTATCTGAATCCCATTTGTGTTCGCCGGCAGCGAGAGACTGAAGTCGGCGTGTCCGCCACCCAGATCATTCACGTGAAGTGTTTGTGTCAGCAGAGTGTTTCCGCAATTATTGGCCTGAAAGAATAATTGTTCCTCCTGCGCAGCGACGCGATGAGCAGTTGCGAGCGACCCTACAGGCAGTACCGTAACTCCGCTGTCCGAGATCGCGTAAAGAATGTTCATGTCGCTGGAAAACATCGATCTTCCGGCAAGGTTTTCCGGCAACCGGATGCGCTCACGAACTGTGAGATTATCATTGTCCAGGATATGAAGCACCGGGCTTCCGTCGGTGAGGGTGGGGACGTCAGCGTAAATCAAATTTCGTCGATAGTCGTATGCGTGCCCGCCAATACTGAGCGACCCTGTCGCGTACGGAAATTGCGCAAGTAGAACATTGTTCTGATTTAAGAGCGCCCAACCCGCCAGGATGTTCGATCCGTGTGCGTCAACGCTAACCACTCTCGGCCCTAAGCTGGGACTCGTGACGTATGTACTTGCGGCAATCAAACCGGAAGATACGTTGTACCTGAGAAGAACACATGGCCCCGAATTTCCACAAGAACCATCGGTGGAGGCTGAGGCGAGCACTGCGATGGTTTGGCCGTCCCCCGATACGCCAGCCGAGGCACGCACAATCTGTGGGGGAAATGTTCCAAAAGTGACCGGAAGCGGACCTGGCTCCAAGGACACCTCGGGAGGCGGCTGTTGTATGAATGTAGGAGGCTTCGTCGTCGGATCCACAAGAAAAATCGCAGTGCTGGTTACCAAAAGCGCCTTGCTTCCATTTCCAAAAGCGATCGCGAGTGGGATGTTCGGGGATGGCGGCGATGACGCCGCCGGCACGCTGGGAGGAATGTTTACGGTTTGACGGACGTTGCCGACCAGATCGATCACGGTGAGCTGCGGAATCGCCGTAGGTTGTGTGAGGAAATTGCAATCGGTTGCGCCAGCCAGGCAATTTCCGTAATTTGTTACCAGCAGATATCGATGATCTGGCGATAAAGCTAGTGATGCCGGCTCACCCGGCAGTCCTGAAATTGCCGTTCCCAATGCGTTTGTGGACGTGGACATCACATCGACGCGGCGTCCGCCGAAATTCGCGATGTATAATTTGCCGCGGCTCTCATCCAATGCGAGATCGGAAGCGTGTCCACCAATCACGACGACAGTTCCGAATGTCGCGGCGCTGAGTCCAATTGCGAAAAGTGAGCACGACAATACGATGGAAAGCGCAGATCGCATCCGATAAATCCTCAGAAAAGTCAGATAATCCCTTTGCGTGAGAGTACTGTACCACAGATTTGCGCGGGAATCCGCGATTGGCTGTATCCGTTTGTCATTCGATGAGGGCTACGACGCGGCGGCGGAGCGGGATGGCTGGTGGCTTCTGAATTGTGATTGAGCCGGTTCCAACTGCACCGGTGATGATCTGAAGCGATCCGACGAGCGGAGCACCTCCAGTGACCGTAAGCCACGCGCCACGGGGTTGGTAAATCGTCCCAGTGAAACCTGCAACATCGCCTGGAAGGGTTAACTGGGGTGTGTTTGAGCCAGGCACATAAGAATTTTTTGAACAAGCATGGTCAATGTCGCCACAAAGCGAGATATTGCCGCTGGGTGTGTACTGAACCGTTGAATTTGCCTGATCTTGCCAAACCACGATTCCGCCAAAAGGCTCTAACGTCGTCGGGAATGTCCCATTAGGCGTGCCGAGAGCAGTTGAATTTAAGCCAGTCGGATAAACTGACGAATCGGTTCCCATACTAACCTGAACGTTCGCAGGCCCAAATTTGAATGCCCCTTGTTGGGCAAGTGCCACTAATGTCTGATTCGTGCCGGTGGGCCCGTTAATGATACTGAGAAGCCCTGGGTAGAGGTCGTTGTCTGTGTTTCCCGTGACAAGGCTCCCGTCGCTATTTGATAAGAAGCTACTGCTTGAACCAGTGAGAACGAACATCTGTCCCGCGCCCGCAACGCCGTTGGTCGTAATGGCCGCGTTGCCACCGCTTACCTGTAGCGAATCTCCCCCGACAATAACGTATTCACTGGGATCCATTTTCATTTTCCCGAAGACATTGAGCCCGCCAAAGAAAAAGAATCCTCCAAACGAGCTTGACTGGAAGCTCACAGATGCCCCTGGCCCAATACTAAGACCGCCTAGCTGAGGTCTGACAGGGCCATTACAAAGAGGGCTAAGCACATCAACTCTGAAGTAACTTCCGGGGGGAAGCACTGTATTCGCGCTACCGAGGCTGAGCAAGCTAACAGCATTCGTGCCCTGAACGTAACAGATCGTCCCGTTCAGAACGCCAGAACCTACTGCATATACGCACTCCGGGCCCGAGTCCGACAAATTGCAAGCATGCGCGCCTCCAACGGCTGGCGCCAGAGGAGGTTGTCCAAATCCTCTTAATGGGTCAAGAAACAGCGGCCCATCGCCTAGCCCTGGATTGGCAATCGGCTTTCGTGCTATGACCGATCCGGCTATACCGCTAGTGGGGACCGTGCCCGGTAAGTCCGATGCCACGACCACCCCTGTGGGTGCAATAATTGCCGTCGCGGCGACGTCAATACCGGTTGTGCCATTGGGTCCCGGGTCGAACTTGCGATTGAGTGTGATCACCGATCCGTTCACGATCGTCTGAATCGCCGCAGCGGTTGCACGTGCGCTGGAAAGGCTCGTTGTATTTCCGAGCACGGCAGAAAATAACTGTGGAAGGGACTCCACCGCTCTCACCGTCACCCAATAATCCGACACAAGGCAAGGAGCGGTCGGAAATGCCAGCGTGCAGTCGTTGGGTGTGGAATTGGCGCCTGACTCCACTGTTACGTTCTGCCGTCCCGAGTCGCCTCCTGCCGAGAAACCAAGTCCATTCTGATTTGCGTACAAACACCCCTTGGCCAGTTCGTCCACACCGGACTGAGGACACGGTGCGAGCGCATGGCTGTAACTCGACGGGAACGGAGCCGTCTCACCCACAACTTCCACAGCTCGGTATGCTGCGGCAAGTGCTGCGGCATCAACCGCATTTTGTGCCGACTTCTTTATGAAGTAAGACCAACCGAGATCGACTGCTAGCCCAAGCAAACCACACATCGCGAACAGAGACAAAGTCACCAGCAAAAGCGCTTGGCCGCGTCGCGTGTTGCTCAGAGTCTTCATTGGTCACTCAAAATTGCATCACGTCTTGCGAGGACGCCGGCAGGCAGAGTGTTCCAGCTCCCTTGCAACTGAGTGGTTGGAAAGTGGTACCGGCACCCGCTCCTGGCCAAAACATCGAGATCGCCGAAACGAACGGATATAACCCCGATATCATTATGGTCTGCCCCGGCTGATTGTCTACAGGCACCGGATTAATCGTCGGAGGCCACGGGTCGGTGACGTTGTATCCCGGCGGCCACCTGGTACTGTTCGCTAAGCAGTCCGTGGCGCTCATCCTTGTGCCTGGTACGTTGCCTGCCGAGTAAAACGTGAGAGTGAGATCATCGGGCACCAAGCCAGTGCCAGCTTCCGAAATTACTTTACAGACGTTTTGAAAACTTGCCGGAGTAAGGGTGTTCTCCCCACGCGCGGCTGCGTAACGCGTGCCTTCTTTGATTGCGTGTGCGAGGGTGTGATAAATCCACATGCCTCGCGCCATCTCCATGGTTGAAATTAGAACGAACACGAGGGGTATGCCGACAAGGGTAAACTCAATCGTGGCGTTCCCAAGCGAACGCCGACGAAAATTGGACATTTTAGTCGGAGCCTCCCGATGGGAAATCGGCCGATGAGTTGATCCGCATCCAGGCTTTTCTCGTGATCGTGGGCTGAAGTTGTAACACCCCTGGAATTGGAATCAGAAGATCCGGTTGATACGTAACGACTACCTGTGCGGCGTCATTGCCGTCTGGGCTATCTGATCCCGTCACCAAAGTTGATCTAATCCAAATTGGTGGGCCGCTTAGAGGCCCAGAGTCTGGACATTGCACATTTTTGCCGTTAGATGTGGACTGCAATTCCGCGACTACGATGCGGCAACCGGAATTGTCTAGATCGGAGGCGGCCATACTACTCATCGAATTATGAACGGCGGCCGCTCTCGCCGCGTTCTGCGTCGCGATCAACGCATACGCATAAAATCCAAAATCGAAAACCCCCACGAACAAAAACAGCAGCCACGGCATCATGAACGTCAGTTCAATGATCGAATTCCCCGACCGGCGCCTTCTCGCGGGACTTGCTGGCACCATACTTTCCGTCATTATAGCGCTCACCGCCAACCTCTCACGCTGCGTTCGGGATGCACAGCAGAATCTCCACCACCGCCGGCACTCCGTCCTTCGTCGCCGGACGGAACTCCCATTGCCCCAGGCTCTCCAGCACCGCCGCGATGTTCTCGATCTCGCGGTCGCTCGCTTCTTCCAGATGTTCGAACCGCCCCGACGCATTCACGAATCCGTGGATGAACGCGTAGCGCGCGCCTTCGCGAAACTGAATCGCAGGACCGATGATCGAAAAAGCATACGGCGCTGTGATCGGCGTGATCGCGCCGAGCTGCACCACCTGCGAACGCGCCGCCGGACGCGCGTCGTCCTCCGGCAGGCAATATTGCAGGATCCACTCCTTGCCCGACCCCACTGGGATGTACACGCTGTAGACCGGCTTCCCCTTCAGTAATCCGCGCGAGCCCGGCACCACGCCGGACGATTGTACGATCGCCACTTCATAGCTTCCCGTCGCTGGTCGGATCAGCCGCGTCGGTCCTGGCGGCACGGCGGCGGATTCCGGCACGGCCGCGTTTCCAGTACCGTTCGATGCAACAGCGCCGCCCGCCGGTCCCCGATTCGCTGGCACCGCGCCTGCGCCCGTCGCCGCCGCAGTGTGCGCCCCGGATGGCCCGCTCGCCGCCGTCGTCGCCGCTACCCCACCATTGCCTGACGTTCCCGCCTTCTGCGCATTGGACGGCGCCGCGCTTTCGCCCGATCCACCGGTGCCGGCGGCCGCGCCCTCGCGCGACGAAACTTGATTCAGCGGAGGCAATACGATAGCGGATGCCGCCGGAATCGGCCGATCCGGCAGCGAAATAATGTTCGAGGGTTCCGTCGCGCCGCTTCCGGTAACCGTGGCCGCGGCCGGCTTCGGCTCCACCGGCTCGCGATTACTCGCCACCGGCGCAACCGCTCCCACAGGCGCCGCCAGCCGAGGAGTGAGATCCTTCAGAACTTCCGGCGTCTTCGCGTATCCGGCGCGAACATCCAGCACCGGTGTCCGCATCTCCAGCGCCACATGGTTGGGAACTTCCATCGTTTTCTGGCGATGCGGCGGAGCGACGAACGGCCGCGCAACTTTGCGCTGCGTCGATGCCAACAGCACGATAGTTGGAACACGAAGCTGCTGGTGCAGATCCATCGTCGGCGGCAAATCCATTTGCACCAAAGTCTGCTGCACCGGCTTCGGAGCATGCACCGGCGGCAGCCGGAACTCCTGGGCTGGAAGCGCGGGAGCGGTCAACGTCGCGCGTGGACCCACCGCTGCTTGCGCGCGCGCCGGCTGAGGCGCCGCGTGATCCACAGCCGCGGCAAGATTCGGCGCAGTCAGCGGACGCGGCTCCGTCGGATCGCTGCTCAGATCCAACACGCGATCGCGGCGAATTTCGAGCGCCGCATCCGGTGGCAGCATTGCTAAGAAGTGTAAATAGGAAACACCCAGGCCGACGACCAGCGCCTGCATGCACGCTGAGAAGGAGAACGGCGCCCACAGCGCCTTTTGCGGGATGCCCCGGAACAGCAGATCCGCGTCAGGCTGCCCGTCGTTCCATATGAGCCGGACACGCACTTCCTGTTACCGCTTAATGCGCCGCGCGCGCGAAGAAATATCGGTTGGATTGCGACTGCCCCTTCTTAGGCGCCGCATCGGTTGGAGGCACAGCCGGCTGGCTCGCGGCCGGAAGCCCGGTTAAGGTGCGCATGGGCGCGCTCGAGAAATCCATTCCGTTCGGTGCGTTGCGCAGCCCAATCAGCGCCAGCTCGAAACGATCCCGGGCTCCAATCTTGCCGAACAGCCGGGAAAGATAAACTTTGACGGTGCCTTCGGTGATCCCCATCACGCTCGCGATCTCTTTATTCTTCAGCCCCTGCGTCACCAGCGTGATCAGTTCGCCCTCGCGCTTGGAAACTTTCACTGTTCGCCCGCTCAGGAACGTCTGCGTGAGCGATTTCTCGAACCACAGCTCGCCTTCGTGCACCTTGCGGACGCATTTCGCGATCATGTCCGGCGCCAGGCTCTTACGCAGGATTCCACGCACGCCGCATTCGATGGCCTGATACGCCAGCTCCGGCGTAATCTCATGCAGCCACATCACTACTTTCGTTTCCGGACTCTCGCGCCGCAGCTCATTGAGCAGCCCCCAATCGACGCTAGTGTCGACGGCTAGCAAAAGCACCTGTGGTTTGGAAGATCTTACCTGCTGAAGCAGGGAGTCCACGTCGGAAACGACGGGCAACAGCGAGATATCCTCCGCCGGCCGGAGCAAAACCTCCAGCGCCATCGCCTGCAAAGGCTCACTTGTGTAAACGGTGAGGGAAATCAAATCACGCCACCTAACTTCTTGGGTCCCGGATCTCACTTGATCGCGCGAACATTCGATCTTACACTTGTTCTAAGGTATTCTACCCAGGACAAAGCATGCAATCAAGCGCGGGGAGCGTTCGTCCCGGACCCATATCGTTCGTAAACAGTACCATGTTATCCAAATTGAGCTTTTTTCGGTACGTGGGGATGGTACAGTCAGGTACTACAGTACCAAAATGGAGCGAAGGCGCGATCCGAGGTTCGATATCCGTCTGAGATGCCGTGTGCAACCCGTTGGTGGTCAGCACTTTATAGAAGGTGTGACGTTGAACCTGAGCCGTACCGGGGCGTTGATTCGGATGATTCCGAACGGTCATCCGGCCTTAGTACCCCGGCCGGGAGATACCTTATGGGCGGAAGTGCCGCTTCCGGCGCACCGGCAGTTCAAGCAGCGCTGTTTGGCGTCCAGGGCGGTGGCGGTAAGGATTAGCGAGGATCAGGAAGGCTGGGTAGTGGCGTTGCAGTTCGAGCGTGTACAGTTTGCCACGGTAAAGCCCGGTCGGGTGCCTGAGGATTCCCTCGCGGTGATGTGATGGAAGTAATGGGATGAGCCGTGACGTGACGGTTAACAAAACGAACCCAATTGTCCGGGTGCTGCCGTCCATGACGGACCTGGCGTTCCTGATGCCCATCCTTTTCCTTTTCACCCGCTTGGACGGAGCCAAAACCATGCTCGGGGATGGCGATACCGGCTGGCACATCCGAACCGGCCAGTGGATTCTGGCGCATGGCCAAGTCCCTCACCAGGATATTTTCTCGTTCACCAAGCCCGGGCAGCCATGGTACGCCTGGGAATGGCTCTGGGACACGTCCTTCGCCTGGCTGTATGATCGCGGGGGCTTGGGGATCGTGGTGGCCGCTAGCATCCTCGTCCTGTGCCTGACGTTTGCGCTGTTGTTCCGGCTGGTGAGCCGGCATTGCGGAAATCCGTTCGTCGCCATCACGTTTACTTTTTTGGCATGCGCTGCTTCGGCGATTCACTGGCTGGCTCGTCCGCACCTGTTCACAATGTTGTTCACGGTGCTGCTGCTAATGGCGCTGGATAGCGACCGCACGCGCCGCACTCGCTGGCTCTGGGCATTGCCGCTGTTTTTCATTCTCTGGACCAATTTGCATGGCGGATTCTTTGTTGGGCTGATTATCCTGGGTGGATTCATGGCAGGGGAATTTGCCGGAGCGTTGTTCGCCGCCAGTTCCGGCGAACGCCGCGCTGCACTGCGGTCCGGGGTGCGCTATGCCGCGATCGCTCTTGCTTGTGCCGCCGTCACTCTAGTTAATCCGTACGGGTATCATCTTCACGCGCACATCTACCAGTTTTTTTCCGAACCATACCACGTCCAAAATATTGCTGAATATCAGTCCGTCAGCTTCCATTCACCTGCGGCGCTCTACCTTGAGACCCTCCTTCTGTTCGGCGCCTTTGCCGTCGCATGGTTCGTGATCAAGCGTCGCGATTTCGTGCCGCTAGTTCTGATTGCGGGTTGGGCGCATCTCTCTTTATTCGCAGCCCGAAACATTCCGCTGTTTGCGATCGTCGCGGCACCCTTCATTGCGCAAGCCGTTTTTGGAGCGCTGCTGGGTTTGGAGTCTGCATCGGTCGCTCAATGGTTCCGTCGCGCTGCGGGCGGGCTTCGGAATGTCGGCGAGGAGTTTTTGCAAATTGACCGGCATTGGAGGCTGCACGGCGTGAGCGTTTTGGCCGCCCTGCTAATGGCGTTGTTGATCGTCAACCCGAACGCGACCGGGAAGCTAAAACCGGAGTACGATCCCCAACGGTATCCGGCGAAAGCGCTCAGCGTCTTGCGCGCCGACCCAAACTCCAGGATTTTCTCGGACGACGAGTGGGGCGACTATCTGCTCTACAATCTTTATCCCGGCCACAAAGTGTTCGTGGACGGCCGCGACGATTTCTACGGACAGGAATTTGAGCAGAAATACCTGGACGTGATCAATGTGAAATATGACTGGGAGCAAACGCTCGACAAGTATCACGTCGATACCATCGTTCTCCCAACCACCACCGCGCTGGCTGGCGCGATCAAGCAATCCAGCCATTGGCGCGCAATTTATGACGACACCGTGGCCATCATTTTCCGGGCAGTTCCGGAACAGGCGGCGGAGAGTCAGCAGGTTTCCGCCGGTGCAGCCGGCGTGAAGGTTCGTGATCCAGGGATCACGAAGGCAGTACACCGCGATCCAAAATTAGTTGCGGTGAGACAACCAAAAGGAGTGTAAGCGTGACCATTCTGAAGCAGTTTCTAAGAGACGAGCAAGGCCAGGATCTGATCGAGTATACGTTGCTCCTGGCTTTCGTGGCGTTGGCATCCGCTGCGTTGTTTATCAATGCCGGCGGCAGCATCAGCGCCATCTGGCAGATCGCCAACAACCAGCTGAACAAGGCTGCGAACGCAGCGAATTCTGCTCCATAACTCGCGCGCCGAAAGCGGAACGGGATTATTCTCGCTCGTCACACGTGTCGTTCGTGAAGAGGTGAAGTTTTAATGAAAGCCATCGGATTGGGTCGTTTTCTCGGCGACGAGTCCGGCCAGGATTTGATCGAGTATTCGCTGCTGATCGCGTTCATTGCGTTGGCGGGGGCTGCCGCGCTCATTGGAATGAGCGCGAACATCAACAGCCTCTGGTCAGTTGCGAACAGTCGGTTGGCGGCGGCTAATTCGGGGAGTTAAACAAGTGAACAAGCGTCTTTTGTCGGTGCTCGCTTTCGCGCTCGTCATTTCTGCGGTCGCAAGCTGGGTTCTCTATCGTCTGATCGTAACCAAGCTGGCCGCCAGCGCGAAACCGGCCATCGCGCAGGTGGTGGTGGCGAGCCGCAACCTCGAAATCGGGACCATCGTGAAGGAATCCGATTTAAAGCTCGTCGATTGGAACGGTCCCCAACCGAAAGGCGCTCTCACTGCCAATACCGAGGTCCTCGGTCGCGGCGTGGTGGCCACCATCTACGAGGGCGAGCCGATTCTTGAAACCCGGTTGGCCGCCAAAGGCGCGGGCGGCGGGCTGGCTGCCACCATTCCTCCTGGCATGCGC
>DATGIH010000106.1:0-4626 GCA_035295865.1 Bryobacteraceae bacterium | reverse complement strand
GCGAAGGAGAGCGACGCATTCACGGTCTCTTTGCTTCGTACTTCCGACCGCAAATCTTTCCCCGCGATGGCCAACGCCTGCCGGAAAAAGTTCATGCCTCTCCGTAGTGACGATACAGCCAGCCCGGATCCTCGAGCATTTCCTGCGAGCGCAGGCCACGAAACGCAAGCTTCCCGCGATTGATCAGCGCGACGTCGGTGGCGAGTTCCAGCGCTTCGCGCAATTGGTGCGTGGACATGATGATGGTGCGACCGTCGGCCAGCGCCGATCGAAGTAATCCTTGCAAGACGGCGATGGCACGATCGTCAAGCGCAGTGAACGGTTCGTCCAGCAATAGCAGCGACGGATTGTGCAGGAACGCGCGTGCGACGGCTAAACGCTGCCGCATCCCGCGAGAGAATTCGCGGACCAGTCCATCGGAGACGCGTTCGAGACCGGTGCGTTCCAGCCATTCGTTCGCCGTCTTCGCCGGATTCTCCATGCCATACAAGCGCGCGAACAGCCGCAGGTTTTCGAAAGCGGAAAGCTCCTCATAGACGCCGATGCCGTGGCCCAGCACGCCAATCCGGGCGCGCGTGTTTTGCGCGCGAGCATCGCCGCCCAGAATCGTGATGGATCCTTTGGCGGCTTTGGAAAGACCGGCGAGCATCCGGAGAAGGGTGGTTTTTCCGGCCCCGTTGCGGCCAAGCAGCGCGAGGCAAGCGCCGCCATCGACGTTGAAGCTGATGTTCTGGAGGGCGGGGAAGTCGCCGTAAAATTTCCAGACCCCTTCGATGGCGACGGCGCTCATGCGAATTCTGGCCGCGAATGAACGCGAATAAACGCAAATCTTTTCGAGCGCCATTCGCGTTCATTTGCGTTCATTCGCGGCCTATCCTCTTTTCGAACTGCGATACAGAGCGACCGAACCCGCCGCGAGGGTCGCGAAGGCGATTCCTAGGATCAGGTAGAGCTGATCGTAGATGCGTGGCTTCACTTCCTGGATGGTCGGGGCTCCGTTATTTTCGTCGTCTCCGCCGCCTCCGGCCGACGAGTCGGCGCCGGGCGTCAGCGATCCTGTGCCTTCCACGCTGACTTTGTATTCGTTACCTTTGATGCGATAGATGCTGGCTTGCGTTTTCGGCTCTTGTCCGGCCAACTCGATATTGTCGCCTTTGACGGTGACGCCGGTGGGGATCACCAGATCCGAAGAACCTTCCGCGTGCAGAATTTTGCTGGAAAAAGTCATTGGATTCGTGATGGGAACCGCATAATTTAGGTCGAAGCGCGTTTCGCCCGGCTTGATCGGATAATCCACTTTGTACACGTTCGGCTCGCTCGTCTTTTGCGCCGGACGCTGGATGGGCATGCCGCCCGCGGCGTTGATGGTGACGCTGACTTTTCCATTGGCTGCGGGCGGCAAATAGAATTGGAACGATCCGTTGTAAGTAAGCTGCGGATCGCCTTGATACAGGATTCCCTCGCTCACCGCCATTTCGCTGGTTCCGGGCTGCAGCACGATGAAGTGCTGGCTCACTTTCGCGGTGCCCGCTTTGTTGGTGGCTTGGAAGACATCCACTTCGACGCCGTTATGCGGCGAACCTGGCATCACCACTTTGGTATAGAGGACACCGCTGAAAATTGCCTGGATGAGCATCGGACCTTGCGGGTCTTTGTCGAAGCTGAATTTTCCGGCCGCATCCGTTTTGGTGCTGGCGAGCGTCTGCATGCCGCCTTGGCCGGGCTGGACGAGTTGCAGGATGGTCCCGGCGGCGGGTTGGTTGGTGGTGCGGTTGATGACCGTTCCGTCCACTGCCGCCAGAGCAGGAAAACATAATAGCCACGGATAGACACGGATAAACACGGATCTATCCGTGTGCATCCGTGGCCAATGTCTTTTCATACCTGCATTGCCTTTCCGCACTCGCCACAGAACTTCAGCGGCTGCGCGAACGTCGCGCCGCAGTGGGGGCACTTTCGCCCATCGGATTTTGGCTTGGCCGGCGCCGGTGCTCCTGCGGCCTTAGCTTTTACTTGCGGCGTCATAGAATCGATCTCGGCAAGAACTTTCGCGAGTTCGCGCTGCAGGTCCAGCTTGGTTTTTTGATAGTCGGCGTCCGAAAGTTTACCAACGCGGAATTCGAACTGCAGATCGCGCAGGTTCTCGTAGATCTGCGCCTTGCGTTCTTCCAGGTGCGCGGTCGGAGAAACGGGCGCAGGTTCCGGGATGTCGCGGCTCCGGATCAACAAAGTAAACACCACTGTTCCGGCGGTGAGAAGGGCAGCGGCGATGAGAACCATCAATCGAGCTTTTCCACTTCTTTCTCGATCTGATCGTGATAGCGGTCGAGTTCGGGATCATGCGCCGGCGCGGATCCCGCGACAGCGGCTTTGTGAGTGTAGCGGCGAATCAGCCACACCACTAGAATGAGGCCGAGAATCGCGGCGGAGTACATGGAAAGCGATCCGAGGATGCCCGGCGGATTCGCGACCACTTCTTTGCCTTGCTCTTCGGCGAATTTCGCGAGGATCACTTGGTCGGATAATCCGGCCGATTGCATCTTCAGAATCTTTTTCTTGTTTTCCCAGCAGGTGCGGCACGGATACGGTTCCATGCGGCAGGCCATGTTCATTTTGCATCCGCAGGGACACAGCAGCTTTTCCGCGACGCGGTTTACTGCCGGACTTTCCAGCTCTTCGGCGCTCTGCGCGAAAATCGGAACGGCCAGCAACGCCAGCGCGAGCAGGCTATTTCTCAACCGGCGCATGTTTCTGCGTCACTCCGATCACTTGGGTTCGCGCGTACGAGAGCCGGACTTTGCTTGGGATCAAGCACACCAAAGTTCCGATAGCCAGCACCCAAAATCCGATCCAGATCCAGGTGACCAGCGGGAAAATGTATGCCTGAATGACGGCGCGCTGGTTGTCGTTAGAAACTCCCGCGAAGTTGAGATACAAATCCTCGTTGAGACGCCGGCGGATCGCGACTTCCGACGTCGGCTGCTGGCTGGATTTGTACAAGCGCCGCTCGGGTTCCATCATGCCGAGCGATTTCCCGCCCTCCGACGCTTCTACTACTAGCTTTTGCCAGATGTAGTTATCGTTTTCGCCTTTCGTCATGTCGGCGATGCGCAGCGTGTAATGTCCGAGATTGAATACGCCGTTAGGCGAGACTTCCTTGGTGATGTCTTTATTAAAAGCGGCCCCCGTGTAGCCGATGAACATGAACACAATGCCCATATGGACCAGGTATCCGCCGTAACGCCGCGTGTTGCGATGCGTTAATTCGATCACCGCGGGAATCAATCCGATGCCGCTCTTGGCTTTGATGGCGGAAGCGCCTTTCCAGAATTCCGACAAGATCGTAGCCGTGACGAACATACACATGCCGAACGAAACCAGCGCAAACGGATGCTCGTACATTCCCGTGAGCGCGAGCCCGATCATCAACACCACGCCAGCGATGGACGGCCAGAAAAACGCGCGCCGCAAGCTTTCCATGGAACTTCGGCGCCAGGCGATGAGTGGACCCACGCCGGTGAGGAAAAGCAGTCCCAAACCGATCGGGATGTTGATACGGTTGAAGAACGGCGCATCGACGCTGATCTTTTCGCCGGTCAAGGCTTCGGAAATCACCGGGAACAACGTGCCCCACAATACGGCGAAGCAGCTCGCCAGCAGGATCAGGTTATTGAACATGAAGCTGGACTCGCGCGAGACGACGCTTTCCAGATTCGCTTCGCTCTTCAGATACTTCAGCCGGTCAAGAATCAAATACAACGTCGCCGCGATTCCGATCGCGAGAAATACAACGAAATATGTCCCGATGGGTGATTGCGCGAAGGCATGCACGGAGCTCACCACACCGGAGCGGGTGAGGAACGTTCCAAAGATACACAGGAAGAACGTGGCCGAAATCAGGACCATGTTCCAGACCTTCATCATGCCCTTCTTTTCCTGCATCATCACCGAGTGCAGGAAGGCAGTAGCGGTGATCCATGGAAGCAGCGAGGCGTTTTCCACCGGATCCCAGGCCCAGTAGCCGCCCCATCCGAGCACTGCGTACGCCCAGCCTTGGCCGAGCAGAATTCCGGTGCTTTGGAACAGCCAAGTGACAATGGTCCAGCGGCGCGTGGTGTGGATCCAGGAATCGCCCGGCTGCTTGGTGATCAACGACCCCATGGCGAAGGCAAAGGGGACGGTGAATCCGACGTAGCCGAGATAGAGCATCGGCGGATGGATCACCATCGTCCAGTACTGCAGCAGCGGATTCAATCCGCGGCCCATGCCTTCTACGATGTTGCCGCGGCCGGCGACCAAAATCTGAAATGGGCTGAAGACGAATCCGATGAGCAGCAGGAAGAATGTCTCGGTGGACATCAATACTGCCGTCACCCAAGGCATCATGTCGCGGAATTTCCGGCGGTTCATGAAAACGACGACAGCGGAATACGTCGAGAGCAGCCACGCCCAAAGCAGCAGGGAACCTTCTTGTCCGCCCCACCACGCCGTGAATTTATAGATCTTCGACATGGACGCATCGGTGTGCGCCGCCACGTAGCCCATGCGAAAATCGCCGGTGAGCAGGGAGTAAATCAGGATGCCGCTCGCAATGGTGAGCAGAATCCAAATGGAATAAACGGCGCG
>DATGIH010000105.1:0-16594 GCA_035295865.1 Bryobacteraceae bacterium | reverse complement strand
GGATCTCGAACAAGCCGACCTGGTCCTTTACAACACCTGCAGCATCCGCGACAAAGCCGAGCAAAAAGTTTTCCATCGCCTGGATCAGTTCAAAAAGACTCACGGCAAGGGAAAAGTCTTCGGCGTGCTGGGGTGCGTAGCGCAGCAGGAAGGCGAGCGGATCTTCGAGCGCGCGCCGCACGTGAGTCTGGTCGCCGGATCCGCGAGTTACTCCAAGCTGTCGCAGATGCTGGTGCAACTGGAAACGGGAAACCGGCGCGTCACGGGCCTGAGCCTGGATACCGAAGATGCATTCGAAACTCCGTTCACGCGGCGTGACAATCCGCATCGCGCCTATATCACCATCATCGAAGGCTGCGACAAATCTTGCGCGTATTGCGTGGTGCCTTTCACCCGCGGTCCGGAGCGCAGCCGCACCAGCGAGAGCGTTTTAAAAGAAGCGCGCGATCTTGCCGCGCGCGGGTATCTCGAAATTCAGCTGCTGGGCCAGAATGTGAACAGCTATCGCGACCCTTCGCCGGCCGGCTGGGATTTCGCGCGCCTGCTTCGCGCCATCGGCGAAATCGACGGCATCCGCCGCGTGCGCTTCACCACTTCGCATCCGCGCGATTTCGTCAAGGAAATTGTCGACGCCATCGACGAAAACCCGGTGCTGTGCAATCACGTGCATCTGCCCGTGCAATCCGGATCGTCCGCGGTACTCGAACGCATGCAGCGGCTCTACACCCGTGACGATTACATGCGGCGCATCGACTGGATGAAGAAAGCGCGCCGCGACATCGCCATCACGACGGATATCATCGTCGGATTCCCGGGCGAAACCGAGGCCGAATTCGAGCAGACACTCTCGCTGCTGGAAGAAGTACAATACGATTCGTTGTTCAACTTCAAGTATTCCCGCCGGCCGAATACGCCCGCCCTGGCGCTGGAAGATCATATTCCCGAAGAAGAGAAAACGCGGCGCTTCACGGTACTTCAAGAGATGCAGCGCGCGATTCAGATCCGGCGAAATTCCGCGTTGGTCGGCACGGTGGAGGAGGCTCTGGTAGAAGGCTATAATCAGGCCACGGGACAATGGATTGGTAGAACCACACAAAACCGGCCGCTCAACTTCGTGGATTCAGACTTTCCGAGTCCCAAGGACGGCGCAACATTGGCCGGCAAGTACTGCAATGTCCGGGTTACGCGCGCAGGTCCGAATTCGTTGGCTGGGGAGCGAGTGAATTGAGTCCGATCAAAAAGGGGGACCGCATGGAAGTCGAAATGAAAATCCGCGGGTTGATGATGGATCCCGTTACCAACATGCCCATCGTCGTACTGAAGGACATCAACGGCAACGCCATCTTGCCCATCTGGGTCGGAATTTACGAGGCCAACGCCATCGCCCTCGAAATCGAAAAAGTCTCCACGCCCCGCCCCATGACGCACGATCTCATTAAGACGCTGCTGCTCGGCTTGGGCACCGGCATCCGCAAAGTTGTGGTGAGCGAATTGAAGGACGACACGTTCTACGCGGTAATCTGGCTCGACAAAGATGGCGATCTCATCAGCGTGGATTCGCGGCCCAGCGACGCCCTCGCGCTCGCGCTTCGCCTGGATTGTCCCATCTATGTCGACGAAGCCGTCCTCAAAACGTCGAAGTCGACAAATGCCGCCACCGACAAAATCAACAACGATGAGCTGCGCCGCTGGCTGGAAAGCCTGAACGACGAAGACCTGGGCCGCTATAAGATGTGAGCGTCGAGCTTACGCCGCCATCCAAAGCTCCTCTCAAAAAATGCAGAGAGTGAAACATTGGATCAGCGACGTTCCAACAGATAAGCAAAATCTAAACCCAGAACTTCGTCGGGAGTTCTCCACGCCTTACCTTGGAAGTCGGGCAACTTCGTGAAGTTGCCGTTTCGCGGATCATAGCGCGAAACGCTGTAAATTCCTTCGGATATCGGTATGAGAGCCATTCCGCCATTTGGCAGGTAGACGACATACCTCGTTTCATTTTCCGCGAGTACTCGCGCGGCCTGGTCGTCGCGTGCGGCGATCGGTTCGAGCTTCCAGTAGGGAATGCGCTTGAAGAATTCCACCAAGTATTTGTACCCTTCCAGCATGTGCATCGAGTCGTCGAACCCTCCGTTGATCCATCCGCCGGGCGTTGCAGGTGCCTTACCGTCTCCGTTTCGGCTGGCCTTCTCCCCCGTTGTCTGATAGCAGCCGGCCATGGTGATTTCCCAAGCAAGCCGACGCCGGCTGTCGGCGTTCCGACTGGGCGGCCGTCGATTGCCACCCCATTTCTCGGGATACGTATCCTCATAACCGTACTCTTCGTTGATCTGAGGGATTGGATGGCCGGTGGCAATTTGCGTGAGACGCCGCTTGAGCATCGGTTCGTAGCCGCCGGATTCGTCCCAGATCTGATACAAGGCGAAATCGGGCCATTGAGATACAGCCCACGGGAACTCGCCGCGGCCATGGGTTGAGACCAGGTGTTGGTAGGGATCGAGAGACTTCAAATAACTTCCCATCTGTTCCACCCACCACGCGTTGCGAAAGAGATGCCACTCGTTTGTGATGTCCCAAGTTACGTTTGAGAATGCGCCGAGCCTTGCGTTGACATAGCGGTAGTACCGCTTGGCGTCTTCGCTGAACATGCGCGCCTTCCCAAATGGGTCGGCGCCCGGATCTTCACCGTCGAGAAAGAATACGATCGAAATGATGATGTCGCGCGCGCGGGCCGCGGCCAGCACGCGCTCAACCTTCTGGAAGAAGGCCGTGTCGAAACGAGTCACATCCCAGCGCGGATCGGAGATGTTGTCCTGCTGATCGGCAAGCCAAGGCCCATAGAGAAACTGAAAGGCGCTGGAGGGCCGGACCGGCTCATACCAGCGGGATGCGTCCGCTACCCGCGGTCCTACTAACGTGACGCGCAAGCGGTTCACTTCGTAAGAAGCAGCTCGGTCGATGATCGCTTTGATATAGTCTTCGTCCGCCCACCCCAACAAAGCGTACGTGGTGAGGCCGTTCCAAAAGTAATGCTCGCCAGTGCCGGACCACAGAAAATGCATAGGATAGTCGGGATCGACCCGGAGCAGACCTTTCGTCCCTGAAGGCGTTGCCTCGAAGGTCCCGGCATAAGTTGCACGCTCCACACCATTGTCGAAAGAAAGTTCATAAGTATAATGGCCAGGCGCGGTCGCGAGAAAGCGTATACGATGAATGCTCCCGTCCGGTGAGTCGCAAAAACCGTCGATCGTGAGATCGCGGCCTTCCGGCGTCCGGAGCCGTCCCCGCAGCCCGAATATTGTAAACGGGTTTTGAATTGCGGGCTTGGATGTGACCGTAATCTCAACGAACGAGTTGGTCGGTGTCGCCGGCCGCGACATGCGAAATGAAACCGCGGCTGCGGCCTGAAGGCTGAAGAACAGAATCGAGGCCGGAACTGCGAATCTCATTAAGCGAGCCTATCACGCTAAGCATCCGGCAGGCGTTTTCACACATCAGTCGCAGCGAAGTTGCGCAGCGCGAGCAGTCTGATTGCTAGCGCTCAGACTTCCCAATACTCGGATGAATAGTTGAACCTTTGCATCCGTCTTTAACCGCATCCATCTGCGGCCAAGTCCTACTCAACCGATTGCCAACATTCCGGTTAAGCCTTTAACAAAACTTCACCCAACCATTTCCAGCTCCAATCGTCTATACAGTTGTAATGAGACGCGGAGCCAAATTAAGTTCGGGACTGGTGCTCGCGGCGCTGATGCTGATCGGCATATCGCACGCAGCAGCTTCCCCGAGCGTGCACCGGTTCCTGGCTTATTACGAGGCCGTCCAAGACACGAACGCTCCCTTGGATTTGTGGGAGCGTGTCGCTGCTAGTTTTGTTTTGACGCGCGCCGAGCACGACCAGGCCCCGAAATCAAAGCTGTCCGCTACTTGCTCGCAGACGTTTTCGCTTTAGGTCTGGCGTGATGCACCGGTGCAGGCGCCGCATTCTTGCCCGTCCATCCGTGCAGTTTGTCTTTGTCGACGTTGAACACCACCATCAGCGGACTCGCCGTATAACTCTGCGGGACTCCTTCGAACGTTAACTCGGTGCCGGGATCTACTTTGCCCGGTAGCGCGGCTTCAAATTTTAGCGTGGCGTCGGCGGTCTCGGTGTTGTTGGTGCCGTCTTCCACGGCGACTAAAATTGTCTTCGGCTTCGACGCGGGTTCGAGCGACACCACTCTCGCTTTCAGCGTAGGAACCTGCGAGTCCTTCATGCTGGTGCTGAAGTAGTTCGCGCCGTCCGCGCCGGTCAATGCAGCTTTCAGAGTCTTCCACAACGCTTCTTCAGGATGCGCCTTCGTCCACTCTTCTTCATTGGCGAACTTCGCCTTCTCGATCGAAACAGCGTCGACGATCTTGAGATCCGCTGGCATGGTTGGGGATGCTTTCGCGGCCGCGATCAATGCATCGAAACCCTCATCGCTACCGTGATACGTCTTGTACTGCCGCTTGACGAAATCCAGCGCTGTTTTCCGCGTAGTCGCATCGGCCGCGCCCTGTCCCTCGTACGTCCCAGCGCGCGCATAATAGAACATCGCTGCCGGGACCTTGTCCACTTTCTTCTCCGACGTGATCACGAACGCCAACCAATAATCCACCTGGCCATTGTTGGGACTCAACTCCAGACTCTTGCCGAATTCCGTCTCGGCCGCATCGAACTTCTGCCGGTTCATGTCGATGTAGCCCAAGTTCACGTGCGCCAGCAGCTCGATCTGGGGGCGCAGGTTTTTCCACTGGTCGGCGGCGACACCGGGAGGCGGGGTGTCGATGTTCGCGAGGATCGTATTCGCCGCCTGCTCGCCCTGATCCAGCACATCGTTCGATTTGGTCTGCGAGTACAACACCTGCGTGAAATACATCACGTAATAAAGCGCGGTGAAGTTTTTCGGATCGCTCGCCAGCAGCGTCTTGGCCGCATCGGTGGTCTCTTTCGCCTGGCCCAGTCCGGCGTAGGTGGCGACGAACAGCGTTTGCCTTTCCGCGAGCCATTCGGTCTGCGGATACTGCTTCTCCCACTGCTGCAGCTTTTCCAGCTTCGACTTTGGATTGGTATCTTTGCCGATGGCGTCGTAGAGATCGTACTCCGCGCGATCTTTGAAATTCTTCTGCGGAGCCTGACCCACCATCACCGCCGAAGTCAGGCACAAGATCCCGGCCATCGCGGCAGCCATCGAAAGTTTACCGAATTGAAACAACACTCGAACGCCTCCAGGTTTTGGTCTTCAGTCAAGTATACCCGCAGTCGCTAAAAAAACGAACGCTCCCAAGCAACTTCTTGGGAGCGTCGAATATGAAAATTTTCTAACTTTTATTTCGCGGCCGGTTTGCGCGTGGTGTGATGCACCGGTGCGGGAGCGTTCTTCCCCGTCCATCCGTGCAGCTTGTCTTTCTCCACGGCGAACGTCACCATGAAAGGACTCGTCGTGTAGCTTTCCGGAACACCCTCGAAGGAGAGTTCAGTACCCACGTCCACTTTTCCAGCCAGAGGAGTCTCGAACTTCAACGTAGCGTCCGGCGTCGTTCCATCTTCCAGCGCCATCACCACAGTCTTCGGCTTCAGCGCGGGAGTCATAGAAACGACCTTTCCTTTGAGAGTCGGTAGCAGCGCGCCTTTCATGCTGGATTCGAAGTAGGATGCACCATTTGGGCCCGTCAGCTCGCCCTTAATGTTCTTCCAGAGCGTCAGCTCCGGATTCTTCGCGGCATTTTCGGCGTCCAGTTTGTCCTTTTCCTCCTGGATGGTCTTCGCGTCCTTGATATGGACCGCGTCGGCAGGGCAAGTAGCATTCGCTTTAGCGGCGGCAAGTAGATCGTTGAAGCCCTCATCCGATCCGTGATATGTCTTGTACGCTTTCTGCACGTACGCCAGAACCTGCTTCCGCCCTTCCGGATTCAGCGATCCCGGCCCATCGTAGGTCGCCGCGCGAGCGAACAAGCAGAGTGCCTGCGGCATCTTCTCCACTTTTTTCTCCGTCGCAATCGCGGTGCCCAGCAGATAATCCACTTCGCCGTTGTTCGGATTCAGCGACAAGCTCTTCTGGAACTCGGCTTCCGATCCGTCCCAATCCTTGCGTTGCAAATCGATCCACCCCTCGGTGGTGTGCGCCAGATTCTCCACATCCGTGCGAGCCGTTTTCCATTGGTCTTCCGTCACGTTCGGCGGCGGCGTATTGATGTTCTCGATAATGGCCTTGGCGGCCTTGTCGCCTTGGTCCAAAACCTCGGGCGTCGGATTCGTACCCGCCAGCGCCCGCGTGAAAAACATTGTGTAGTACAACGCGCTAAAATTCTTCGGATCCTTCGCCAGAATCTTCTTGGCGACATCCACTGCTTGCTGAGGTTGGTTCAGCGCCACATAAGTGGTCAGGAACAGCATCGACCGCTCATCGGCGTAATCGGTGGTTGGATACTGCTTCTCCCATTGCTGGAGCTTCTCCAGCTTGGTCTTGGCATTCGTATCTTTCGTAATGGCGTCGTACAGATCGTATTCCGCCCGATCTTTCCAATTCTTCTGCGGCGTGGCTGTGCTGGGCGCTTGCGCCTGAGCCAGCACTCGAGCCGGACCCAGGCAAAGTACGCCTGTCATCGCGACAGCTACAGCTAAGGACAATCTTGATGTTGTTAGCGACACTCCCCGCCTCCCAATTCCCGTATTTTGCTTTTACGTCAGGCTAACCGAGCCTTACTACGGCCATGGCAGTCATCCTGGAACTTCGAGTGGATGCAATTGCGGAGTATACCCAAATCCTTGCCAAGGCCGCAACTTCTCATTACGTTAGATGTATCTCAGTGTACTCTTGTTCCGTGCCTACTAAACAATTCTATCCGGTGCCAACCAGCCTGCGCGCGCCTCCCGCGAGGCAACAACATCAAAACTGTAGTACTTTTTGAATAGATCCCGTTGGCTGCCGAACTCAGCCACTACCTCTTGGATTGCCGCGAGCTTTCCCGCACCGCTTCCTCGCGCCTTTAGAAATTCGCCGATCCTTTGGAGCCAGAACATCGTTAGCGTCTCGTGATAGCCGCTGTCGGGCGTATTCGCGGTTCCGACGCACTCATTGTAGTGGACAATTCCAGTCCGAACCTGCTCGACGGCAGCCTCGTGCGGTAGGGAAAGCAGGTACCAGGCCCCGACCGCCAAGTGGGCCGCGTGGGTCCATACCGGTTTCGCCAGCGTGCCCTGCTCGAACTCCGCGATGAATTGGCGCAAAGCTTGTTCATCTTGCAGGAAATCGTAAGTCATAAGGGAAATCTTCTTTTTAATCGTAGGCGTACCATTGACAGATCTTAGCAATCTAAAGTAGTATTAGTCAATTCATGCTCGGCACTTTGGATTCGAAAGTAGTCCGCCTGCTCATGCACAACGGCCGTGCCACCTGGGCCGAGCTCGCGCAACACCTCGGACTTTCCGCTCCCGCCGCCGCCGACCGCGTGCATCGTTTAGAAGAGCGCGGCGTGATCCGCGGCTATGCCGCACTGGTGGATGCTGAAGCCGCTGGATATCCGCTGATTGCCTTCGTCGCCATCGCGCTCGACCGCCCGGAGCGCCGGTCCATTTTTCTAAAACGCATCGCGTCGATCCCGGAAGTCGCTGAATGCCACCACGTCGCAGGCGACGACGATTATTTACTGAAAGTCCGCTGCCGCGGCACGCGCGATCTGGATCGCCTGCTGCTCGAATCTCTCAAGACGATTCCGGGCGTCCGCACCCGAACCACCATCGTGCTGGGTACCGCGAAGGAAACCGTTGCAATCCCGCTCGCCGATCCAGAATGAGCACCACCCGGAACATGCCCGGCGGCTGGGCCGACCGTGAAAATCTTCCCAAAGGTCCCAACGGCCGCAATCTCTGCCGCTGGTGCAATCTCGAAGTTCCGCGAGGCCGCCAAACTTTTTGCTCCGATTGGTGCGTGGAAGAGTGGCGCCTCAGAACCGATTCCGGCTATATCCGTGAAAAAGTTCTGGAACGCGACCGCGGAATCTGCGCCGCATGTGGCACTGATTGCCTCGCGGCTTGGCTCCATCTCAAACGTCTACGCGGCACGCCCCGCCTCAAAGCATTTCAAGACTGGGGCATCACCCGATCCCGCAAAAGTCTCTGGGATGCCGACCACATTCTGCCGGTCGCCGAAGGCGGTGGCGAATGCGACCTCAGCAATCTCCGGACTCTTTGCCTGAAATGCCACCGCACCCGCCATCGGACAAAAGCGGCAAAATCGGGGACATGACGGGCAAGCGTCAGTCGTGTCCCCGATTTTTTACCTCGCCAGCTCAGGCTTCAGATACTTCAACACCGTCTCGGCCACCCTCGCATTTCCCTGCCCCGTCGGATGCAGCCCGTCCCGCTGCATCAAACCTTTATCCGTCGCCACGCCTTCCAGCAAAAACGGAATCCGCGTCAGCTTATACTTCGCACCCAAATCCCGATAAACCTGCTCAAATCCGCGAATGTACTCGGGCCCGTAGTTCGGAGGCAGCGTCATCCCCGCCAGAACCACGGTGACGTCCGCATTCTGCAGCGCGGTAATCATCTGATCCAGATTCGCGCGCGTTGTCTCAATCGGAAGGCCGCGCAAGCCGTCGTTGCCGCCGAACTCCAAAATCACCACGCGCGGCTTCACCGCCAGCACTTCTCCAACCCGATTCAGTCCGTCCGTCGTGGTGTCCCCGCTCACACCCCGATTCACGACCCGCCAACCCAATCCGGCAGCATCCAGATCCTTCTGCAGAAAATCCGGGTAACTCATGCCGGGCTCCGCGCCGAATCCGGCAGTCAAACTGTCGCCGAACGTCACGATCGCGGGCCGATTGTCAACGGCCGCCGGCGCAGCTTTTGCAGCGGGCGCAGCGCTAGCCGCTGAAGTCTGTTCAGCCTGAGGTTCTTCCCTCTTGGAACTTCCGCAACCAAATTGCGTCCATGCCATTGAGACGGCCAAAACGAATAAGATGATCCTCACCCAATGCCATAATAAAGAATTGCAGGAAGGTCCCATCCGGTCGCCGGCCATCCGAGTGTCGGCGCTAACCAAAACCATTCAAACCGCTACGCACCGCGTCGACATTTTGCGTGGCATAGATTTTGACGTCGAGCATGGCGAGTTCGTTGCCATCGTCGGACCCTCCGGCAGCGGCAAAAGCACTCTGCTCGGCTTACTCGCCGGCCTCGATACACCGACTTCCGGCAAAATCATTCTCGACGGTGAAGACATCACAGGGCTCGACGAAGACCGCATGGCCCTGCTGCGCGGACGAAAAGTCGGCTTCGTTTTCCAGTCCTATCATTTATTGCCTACGCTCACCGCGGAGGAGAATGTTCTGCTCCCATTCGATCTCACCGGTGGCCGAGGAGACGGCCGCACTCGCGCGCGCGATCTGCTCGAAAGTGTCGGATTAGCGGATCGCCGGGATCATTATCCGGTGCAGCTTTCCGGTGGCGAACAGCAGCGCGTCGCGCTCGCGCGCGCCTTTATGGTGCATCCGCCCATTCTTCTTGCCGATGAACCCACCGGCAATCTGGATAGCCACAATGGCCAGCACATCCTGGAACTTCTCATCTCGCTGAATAAGCGCGAAGGAACCACGCTTGTGCTGGTCACGCACGATCCTCTGCTCTCTAGCCGTGCCGGACGCCTGATCGCCTTGCGCGACGGTCTCGTCGTACCCAACCCATGAATTTCCGCTGGTCTACAGCTTTCAAGATTGCGTGGCGCGAAGCACGGTCGTCGTCTTTCAAATTCGCGTTCGTGATTCTCGCGGTCGCGGTCGGCGTCGGATCGCTCACCGGCGTGCGCGGATTCAGCCGCGCTTTTCACGAAATGCTTTTGAGCCAGGCGCGGACGCTCATGGCCGCCGACCTTTCGCTGCGCGTCTTTGAAATGCCGAATTCGCTGCAATCCTCTGTTATGGATTCGCTCGCAAAGTCCGGCGTGCAACGCACCTGGATCACCGAAACCCTGACCATGGCTTCCGGCGGCCCATCGAGCGGTCCGATGCTTGTGTCCATCAAAGCGGTAGATCCCGCGGTCTATCCGTTCTACGGCGAAATCCGCATCACGCCGCCCGCGCCGCTGCGCAGCGTTCTGAACGCCAACACCATCGCGGTTTCGGACGACGTGCTGCTGCGCCTGCATCTCAAAGTCGGCGACACTATGCAGCTCGGCGGACAGCCTTTCCGAATTATCGGCCAAGTAACGTATGAACCGGACCGCATGTTAGGTAGCCTCAACGTCGGCCCGCGTGTGATGATGACGCGCGCCGGACTCGATCGCACCGGTCTGATGCTCCCCGGTAGCCGTGCCGCCGAACGTTTCTTGTTTAAGCTATCGCCCAGCTCGCCTTCCATCGCCGAAGTCCGCAACCGTTTGAAAAATGCTTTCCCCGAAGCCCTGATCGCCGACTTCCGCGAAACGCATCCCATCATCACGCAAGGTCTGAGCCGCGCCACGACATTCCTGAGCCTCGTCAGCCTTATCACGCTCATTGTCGGCGCAATCGGCGTCGCCACCGCGATGCAAGCGCACATCCAGCAGCGCATGGATTCCATCGCCATTATGAAATGTCTCGGCGCACGTTCGCTCCACCTCATCCGGATCTATCTCATCCAAACCGCCGCGCTCGGACTCGCCGGCGGATTGCTCGGCGCCGCGTTTGGAATCGTCATCCAGCGAATCTTCCCCGGATTCCTCGCCCGCTACTTCCAGTTGGAGCCATCCGCGCGCTGGGATCTGATCACCGCCGCGCAAGGCATTGGCATCGCCATCATGGCGACGCTGCTGTTCACGCTGCCGCCACTGCTGAGCATCCGGCGGATTCGCCCGAACCTGATTTTGCGCCGCGAAATGAGTGAAGTAAAAAAAGATTGGCGCTCGCGTCTCGCTCAATCCCGCGCCTCCATTGCGGCGGGCGCGGTGATCGTCCTCGGAATCGCCGGTATCGCGATGTCGTTCGCCACCGGCACTCCGGCCGATATCTGGAAAACCGGCCTCTACTTCGCCGGAGCGCTCGTCGTCAGCCTGGCAGTGCTCTCCGGCATAGCATGGCTGATGCTGCGCGGATTGAAAGCCGCAAGCCGCCGCGCGCTTCCTACTTCGATCCGTCACGGCATCGCGAATCTCTATCGCCCCGGCAATCACGCGCAGACCGTGTTGGTTGCACTTGGCATCGGCGTCATGTTCACCATGACCGTCTACCTGGTCCAGCGCGGAGTAGTCGCGCAGATGAATCGCACCGCGCCGCCCGGCATGCCCAACGTCTTCCTGATCGACATCACGCCCAAAGATCGCGAGGCCGTTCTCGCGCTTCTCAAACAACAGAAGGGTATCGAAGGCACAGCGGAGCTGATTGGCACGGTCGCCGCCAAATTAGTTGAAGTCGACGGCGAAGACATCCAGAAAAAAGTACTCAAAGGCTGGGGCCGCCGCTTCCGCTATGCGAGATCCGTAACGTCGGCTGCGGCGATGTCCGGCAATGTCGAAGTTCTGCGCGGAAAATGGCTGGACCCGACGCCCCGGTCTCCGGAAATCTGCATCGCCGAAGAAGCCGCGAAGACCCTCGGCGTGCATCCGGGATCCATCACGCGCTGGACCATCTCCGGACGCGATCTCACCGCGCGCGTCGCCTGCATCCATCGCATCGACGAAATTCACCTCGCAAGCCGCGTCGAATTCATCTTCAGCACCCGTGCTCTCGACGGATTCCCGGTCATCTACTACGGTGCGCTCCGCGTCCAACCGCCCGCCGTCTCAGCCATGCAGCAAGCGCTCTACGATCGCTATCCCACCATCACCGTGGTCAACATGGCGGACGTGCTCCAGACATTCCAAGGTGTGGTGGATCAAATCTCGCTCGTGATCCGCTTCATCTCGATGTTCGCGATCCTCGCGGGCGCAATCATCCTCTCATCGAGCGTCGCCGGAACCCGCTTTCGGCGGATGCGCGAAGTAGTGATCCTGAAAACCCTCGGCGCCACCCGCTGGCGCGTGAGCCGCATCTTCTCGGTGGAATTCCTGATCCTCGGCGCCGTCGCCGGAACCATGGGAGCATTGCTGGCGAACGGATTCGCAAGCCTCCTGCTCAAACGTCTACTGGATTCCGAAATCTCGTTCCCGATTCTGCCGAGTCTGCTAGCGATCGTCGCCACAGCGGTAATCGCCAACGCCGCCGGATGGATGGCGAGCTTTAGAATCCTAGGTCAGAAGCCGCTAGAAATTCTCCGCGACGAATAACGCCGCGAGTCCCGAGTCCCCAGCCCCTAATCCCCAAGCCCTAAGCCCCAATCCCTAAACCCAGCTAGTCCCCAATCCCCAGTACAGCGATGTACTTGAGATTCCGATAGAGCTGCTTATAGTCCAACCCAAACCCCACCACAAACCGGTCCGGGATCTCGAAGCATCGATAATCCACCGGAATCTGCACAATCCGCCGCGGCGTCCTGTCGAGCAGCGTGCACAGCGCCAGCGAATTCGGCCCGCGCCCCGCCAGATGCTGCATCAGATAGCGCGTGGTGAAACCAGTGTCGACAATATCCTCCACCAGCATCACGTCTTCGCCCTCAATGCTGTCGTCCAGATCTTTCGCGATCCGCACAATCCCCGGTCCGCCCCGCTGATTCGCGAAGCTTGAGATCGCGAGAAAATCCACCCGCACGGGTACCGTCATCGCCCGCGCCAGCGCCGTCAAGAAGAAAACGGACCCCTTCAACACGCCGATCAGCTTCAACTCGCGTCCCGCATATCGCGCCGATATCTCGCCAGCCACTTCGCGCACCCGCTGATCGATCTGTTCCTCGGTGAACAAAATGCGTTCGATCGCGGGCTCGTTCATTGGGCGATCTTTTCCGGAAGCTCGTACTTGATCACCAGATCGCGCACGTCCTTCTGATAAAACACCTGAATGTTCACGTGCGGATAAATCGCGCGCAGCAGCCGGATCTTGCGGTTCTTCTTGGTCACGTTCGCCTGCTTCATCGTCGTCAATTCCACATACAAATCGAACTCCGGAAGATAAAAGTCCGGCGTGAACGCTTCCTGCACCTTGCCGTCTTTGTCCCACTGCAGCGCAAAACTGCGCGGTTCATACTCCCATGCGATGCGATAAAAATCCAGTAGATTCGCAAACACCTGCTCGCTGGGATGCCCGAACTCCTTGCGCTCCAAACGCAGGCGATCCGGCGGTACGATCCCAAATCGCGCCAGTTTAAGCCGCACTTGAAATTGCAACTGCGCCTCCGCCGCGAGCGAAAGCAGCCCGTTCTCGAACATGCCTTTGGATTTCACCGCTGCATCGAGCACGTCCGCCATCTGATCGGTGGAGAGCGCTTCGCCGTTCATTACCAAATCGTAGTTTTGGAATCTTGCGCTGGCCCGGCCAAATCGGTGCTTCCGCACCGACGCCTGCTCTCGCTCCAACCGGCGAAGCAGCGCCTTCGCATCCTCGCGCTCCAGCCGCCGGTCGAGCATCAAATTGCCAATCCGATGCCGCTCCGCATCCGTCACGTGCACACGCAATACCCCGGGCAGATTCCGGAACAGCAGTTCGGCCCCGATGCTCGACACCACCAGATTGTGTTCGGTCCCGAGCCGCGCCAGAATCGAGAGCGCCAGATGCGGCCAGGCTTTATCGGGAATCCCGTCCCTCGCCCCGAACTCGGCTGCGATGATGTCGCTCAATCGCAGCTCTGTCACGAGCTCGCAGTTCAACCTCTGCGCCGCGATGCGCGCCAGTTCCTCATGCCGCGTAGCCGGATCGCCCGAAATGGTGAGGAACGCCATCCAGTAGAAATCGTAGCGCACGCCGCCGATTGAGATAATCGTTCGGTGAAGCAAGTTATCGAGAACGGCGACGCCAAAGCCCTGCGCCGCATCCTCTCACGAGATCCAGCCCAAGCGAACGCGCTCATTCGCTGGGGAACGAACGATTCCATCCGGACGCATCCGCTGCACTACGTCTCCGATCTCCTGTTCGAGAAAAAACTGCCCAAGACCCGTGCACTCCCATTGATCGACGCCCTGATCCAGGCCGGCGCCGATCTCGATTTCCAACCGAAGGCCAAGAGCGATACTCCGCTTATCGGAGCGGCCAGTCTCGGCGCCGAAGAAGTCGGGCTGCGTCTCCTCGAAGCCGGAGCAAACCCATCCCGCCGCGGCATCTTCGGCGAAACCGCGCTGCATTGGGCCGCCCTGCTAGGCGAAGCGAAACTCGCGCGCAAGCTGATCCCCGGCGCGAATCTCGAACTGAAAGACGAAAAATACAACTCCACACCGCTAGGCTGGGCCATCCACGGAATCTCGAGCCCACCCGCCGGCAGCCATGGGGATCAACTCAAAGTAGCCAAGCTCCTAATTGCAGCCGGAGCGAAACCAGATGCCCAGTAAGCGCAAATTCTGGAAGCCGAGCGGGACCGCCGCTAATCCCCAAGCCCTAATCCCCAACCCCGATTCCCGGCAGTGTCAAACGAACCCCCGCCGCATCCGCTTCATTCGGATCATCGAACGCATGCGTCTCATCCAGCATGACCCGCGCGCGATTCACATCCGAAAAATCAATCGCCGACGTGTATCTCTGCGCGAAGTCCATCGTCCGCAGCAAAGCTCCCGTGATCTTGTTCTGCGACAGCGCCTTCAACGCCATCAGATAATTGTTCCGGTAAACCGTCGGCACGATGATCCGGCTCTCGCCCGCTGCTACCAGGTCCGCGTTCATCATCACGCGAGCGGTCCGGCCGTTGCCATCGGCGAACGGATGTACTTCCGAAACTAGAAACATCATGAAAATGGCCCGATGCAAGGGGCTCGCCAGTGCACGATAAATGTCGAACCCCTGCGCAAGCGTTCCTGCCGTCAATTCCGGCGCGACAAACAAAGTGGACCCCGCGCGATTTCGGTCCGCCTTGAAACGTCCCGGCCCTTTTTCCGGACGCCCTTCCATGATCCGCGCATGCCGGCGTTGCAAAAGCTTGTTCAATTCTTCGATGCTGCGCGGAACGCGAGACATCTCGCGCTCGTCCGAAACCAACTTCCATGTACCCAAGACATCGTGAGCGTCTTCCGGGCGGCCTGCCGGTATTCTTCCCTTAAATACGATGTCCTCGGCTTCGTCCACCGCGAACACAGTCCCTTCAATAAAATTCGAGAAGTAGGCTTCGAAAAATGGAAGCGCGGGACCGTCGGTCGCACGGGCGAGTCGAGTGACAGGCGCGGTCCCCGCCAACTCCGCGAAGAGGCGCTGAAATAGATCGAGCCGTTCCGGATCATAGGGCAACCCCGCAGCACGCCACTCGGTACGCCTGCCGAGCAAGGTCCCGATCAGCGTGTCCAACTTCTGCTGTTCCTCTTCCAACTTCAGTTCTCTTGCAATTTTTCGAGCGTCGTCGCGAAGCTGTTTGAGCGCGGACTCCCCGCTCTGCCGCAGCATTCCATCCAACCGCTCTTCCATCTCGCGCTTGGAAAGCGTACGCGCAACACTCTGCCGCGCTCGAGAGCTCCGCATATTTTCGAGATAGGCGCGAGCCGTCGATGAAATGCGTAATCCTCCAACAAAAGGATGATCGCTCGCGAGCGGCGCGGGCCCTTTGCGCGGCCGCAAGGTCACGCCCGGTAGCCGAATGTCGCGTTTGCCGCCCGCGACAAGAAATATGGATCCGTCCGGCGCAGGCCGATTCTCGAGGGCCGTACGATCCGCAATCAACGCACCTGGAAAATAAGCGGCTACCAATGGCCACAGGTTTCGTTGGATAATTCTCTCAGGCGGTTCTTTGAAGTTGCGCGTGTAGAGCCGCGACCCGAGCTTGCGCAACTTCCCGAGTTTGGTCTCGCGCGACACTGCGGCAGCAAGCTTACTGTTCGAAACGAAGACCTCGGGCATAGTTGAGAAATCGGGCATTAGCAAACCGTCCAGACCCCCAGTTTGACAACTTTTCAATCCATAACCACCCATTCCAGTAACTTTTCGATACTTAACACGATTCTTTAACAGAGAGTACTTTTTGTGAAAAAGTGCTATGCTGTATTAGTGACCCGCCGAAATCTTCTCACAACCCTCGCTCCCGCCAGCTTCGCACCCCTCTGGTTCGGATTCAAAGAGCCCCACTGGTTCGATGTCACCCACACTCCCGTCCGCATCCCCAGAATCCGGCCTAGGCGCCTCCTCCACATTTCCGACATCCACATCTCCGACGGCATGACCGCCGCCGACCTCGAACCCGGATTTCGGGCGGGACTCGCCACGCGCCCCGATCTGATCTGCCTCACCGGCGACTTCGTCAGCTACACCAGCGGCTTCGACGAATCAGGCCTGCGCCGCCTCTTGCGTCTGACTTCCGATACAGCGCCCACCTTCGCCGTCCTCGGAAATCATGACGGCGGAGCCTGGATCGCCCGCGCCCGCGGCGATCGCTACACCGAAGCGATGCGCGATCTTCTGGCCAACGCCGGAGTCCGCGTTCTGCATAACGACTCCGTGGTGGAAAACGGATTGACACTGGTTGGCCTCGCCGATTACTGGAGCGGCGAGTTCGATCCCGAACGCGCCTTCCAAAATGCAGGTCCGGCCTCACCCG
>DATGIH010000104.1:0-5687 GCA_035295865.1 Bryobacteraceae bacterium | reverse complement strand
CCACCGGACCCGGCGAGCCGGTGGAAATGAAACCCCCGGGATTGTTCCCGGCTAACGTTTACGGCTGGCTTGGCCCGGATCAGTACATGTTGATTGGATATCTGCCCGGCAAGAAATATCAGTGCTTTGCCTACGATCTTCCCAAGAATAATTTAAGGCCGGTTTGTCCCGAAGGAATTCCGGACGCCACGAGATTCTTCCTATCGCCGGATCACAAGTTGTTCCTGAGCCCCAGCCCCGGCCAAGGTTGGACCATTTATCCCGTGGATGGCGGCCCGCCGCAACCTGTGAAGATTGATCCATCGGAAGCGGTGATCGGATGGAGAGCCGACAGCCGGTCGCTCTATGTTCGTCCGGATCGTGAGAATAGCGATAGGATTGCGGTTTCCGTGCTCGATCTAGCCACCGGCCAGCGAACGGCGTGGAAGGAAATCCATCCCGCACAGCCCGTGCTCGAGATTCACCAACTGAACATCACACCAGATGGACGAGCATACGCTTACAACTACGTCCTGATTCAATCCGATTTATACATCGCGAAAGGTCTTCCATAAGATTGCTCAATATACAGGTCAGCGCCATCATTTTCGATTACGGCAACGTGCTCTGCTCTTCTCCGCTTGCATCGGAGATTGAAGGGATGGCCAACATTCTCGGCCTCTCTGTCCCGGATTTCCAGCAGCGTTACTGGCGGGATAGGTTGTCGTTCGATCGGGCCGATGTCGATCCCACCGATTACTGGAACGCGGTGGCGGAACGCACGCTGAACGCGGACGACATCGCGCGGCTGCAGGAGATCGACAGCGCGAGTTGGTCCCACGCCTGCCCGGTGATGCCAAACTGGGCCAAGCGCGTCAGGGAAGCTGGATTTCGCACAGGATTGCTCTCCAACATGCCCGCGCCGGTCCGTGATTACATCGTGGGCTGTCCGTGGTTGCCTGAGTTCGATCACCGGACATTCTCGTGCGATCTGCGAAGCACCAAACCTTCGCCAGAAATATATCGGCATTCTTTGGCGGGCTTGGGAGCTTCGGCATCCGACGCGCTGTTGCTGGATGACCGGGTTGAAAACATTCGTGCCGCGGAATCTCTTGGAATCCAAGGCATCCTTTTTACGACTCCGGAGGCATTGGTGCACGAGATCAATCGCCGCTTCGCCATCCCCGTCCAGGGCTTGCGAACGTGACAAGCCGGAGGCTTGACCCACTTTGCCTGACAAGCCCAGGCTTGTCCCACTTTGTAAGATAAGAGGTGCAGATGAAAAGAACCAGCAACGTAGCCGAACTTCAGGCGATCGCCAAGCAAATGCGGCGCGAGATCGTCGAGATGATTACGTTCGCCAAATCCGGCCATCCCGGCGGATCGCTCTCGGCCGTGGAGATCCTGGTCACTCTCTTTTTCGACGTGATGCGGCACGACCCGGCGAATCCGAAATGGCCTAATCGCGATCACTTCATCCTGTCCAAAGGCCACGCCTGCCCCGTGCTTTACACGGCAATGGCCGAATGCGGATACACGCCGAAAGACCAACTCAACACGCTGCGCAAACTCGGATCCATTTATCAAGGCCATCCGGACGTGCGGTTCATTCCGGCGCTTGAGGCGTCCACGGGTTCGCTCGGCGAAGGACTGTCTATCGGTATCGGAATGGCGCTCGGCGCAAAGTTCGATCATCGCCCGTCGCGAACCTACGTCGTGCTGGGCGACGGGGAATCACAAGAAGGCCAGATTTACGAAGCAGCCATGTTCGCGGGCGATAAGGGCGTTGACAATCTGTGCTGCATCGTCGACTACAACCACATTCAACTGGATGGTTTCGTGAACGACATCATGCCGCTCGATCCGCTTCCCGACAAGTGGCGAGCGTTCAACTGGCACGCGATCGAAGTGGATGGTCACAGCATCCCGGCATTGCAGGCCGCGTTCGCGGAAGCGGCCGCGACCATCGGCAGGCCGACGGTGCTCATTGCGCACACCATCAAAGGCAAGGGCGTTTCGTTCATGGAAAACAATCCGAAGTTCCATGGCACCGCGCCCACGGTAGAAGAGATGGAAAAAGCGCTGATGGAGCTGGCATAACATGCAAGCCAAAATCAAATTCGAATTGAAGATGGGAGCGGCCACGCGCGAGGCGTTCGGAAAAGCGCTGGCCGATCTGGGCCGCGAAAACAAAGATGTCGTCGCGCTCGACGCGGATCTTTCGAAGTCCACCTATACACATTTCTTTGCCAAGGAGTTTCCCGAGCGCTTCGTCGAATGTGGAATCGCCGAGGCCAACATGATGGCGATTGGCGCCGGACTGGCGTCGGTCGGCAAAATTCCGTTCGCCGCTAGCTTTTCCGCATTCGCCATCAATAAAGGATTCGAACAACTGCGCGTCGCCGTCGCGTTTCCGAACGTTAATTTGAAAGTAGTCGGAACGCACAGCGGAATTTCCATCGGCGAAGATGGTCCCTCGCAGATGAGCATTGAGGATGTAGGCTTGGCCTGTTCCCTGCCAGGATTTTCCGTGCTGTCGCCCGCCGACGAAGTGTCCATGCGCGCGCTGGTTTTCGCTGCGGCCGCTCACATCGGCCCCGTGTTCCTGCGCGCTGGGCGTCCGAAATGTCCGATCGTGCATGCGGCCGATCAGAAATTCCAGATCGGAGGTTCGGTGCAGTTGACGGACGGCAAGGATCTGACCATCATCGCGCACGGACTTTTGGTCGCGGAGGCGATCCGGGCTCAGGAGGCTCTGGAAGCCGAAGGTATCGCGGCGCGCGTCATCGACATGTACTCCATCAAGCCCCTGGATCGGGATGCCATCGCGCGCGCTGCCAGCGAAACCCGCGCCATCGTAGTGGCCGAAGAGCATTTGGTGGCGAGCGGGTTGGGCGTCCGTGTGGCGCAAGTTGCGGCGGAAACGCATCCGTGCGCGATGGAGTTTGTCGGAATCGAAGACACATACGCGGAGTCCGGAACTCCCGAAGAGTTGATGCAGAAGTATGGTTTAGTAGCGTCCAATGTGATCGCGGCGGCGAAGCGCGTTTTAGGCCGGAAGTAGCTCCGCCCGAAACATTTCGATACTTTCTTGTTGCATTGCGGCTGAAAAAGATGCATCATGAGCGATAAGCAGCGTACCAAGCGGACGTCGCAGGCTTCACAGCCGGTGTTGGCCGAGATGCTGTTCGCAGCTATCCAGGAGCACGATGCGGCGTTGGCCGGGGTAGCGCGAGTGTTGCACGATGACGTCAGTCAGGTGCTGAGCGCAGTGGGGTTGCAGCTCGACGCCATGAGAATGGACTTCAAGGATCAGGCGCCCGGCATCGATGCGCGGGCGGTGGAGATTCAAACCATGCTCGAGCAGGTGATCGAACAGTTACGCGATATCAGCAACGAACTGAATCCCTCCATCGTGGAGCGCGCCGGTCTGCAGTTCGCGCTGGACCGGCTGGCCGGCAAAGTACGCAAGACATTTTCCGGATCTCTCCGCCTGCATTTCGACGCGGCCGCGCGCGTACCCACGGCCATCGCGACCACGTTCTACAAGATCGCCGAGTGCGCGGTGGAGAGCGCCGCAAGCCGGCCCGGCTGCACTTCGATTGATGTCCATGTGAAAAAGGCGCAAGGCGATTTCGTTCTGGAAATTAGAGACAACGCCGAAATCGCGGAAATCGACCGTCGAAAAATCCCACTGGCGCGTCTGTTGCTGGATTATTACGCATCGCGCGGACGCGTAGCGCTGGACATTCAGGACGGGCCGGCGCGCGGCACTACGATCCGCGCGCGCCATCCGGAGGCGGTGAACTAATGCCGTGCCCCACCAAGCAACGTAGCGCACGCACTGGTGCGTGCCGCGCCGCCACTCGAGGCGACGCACAGGCTTTGTTGACAGTGTTCGCAAGAGTGCGAACACGGCACGTTGCGAACGTGCGCTACGGGAGGCTGTGAATTAACGCATGGCATCTCAGGTTCTGCTGGTTGACGACCACAAAATCATGCGCGACGGCATCAAGGCCATCCTCCGCCACAGCGACGATTTCACCGTGATGGCCGAAGCCGAAAGCGGCACCGAAGCCGTCCAGATCTGCAAAACGAAGCGGCCCGACATTATCCTGATGGATATTGGGCTGCCGGGATTGAACGGAATCGAAACCACCACCGAGATCCTGCGCTACAATCCCGAAGCGAAAGTGATCATCCTTTCGATGTACGATGACGAGCATTCGGTGGTCAGCGCTATTCGATCCGGAGCGCGCGCATTTGTACTGAAAAAAGCCTCGGACGGCGATCTGCTCGACGCACTGCGTACCGTCGCAAAAGGCGGATCCTATCTCAGCCCGCAAGTGTCGGATCGGCTTCTGCAGCGCATCCAACGCGGCGATCTGGAATCGAAGCCCGTCGCGTCCGCGCTTTCCGACCTTTCGCCGCGCGAGCTGCAGGTGCTTCGATTGGTAGCCGAAGGAAAAACCAGCAAGGAAATCGCCGTGATGCTGGATCTCGGACTGCAAACGGTGCGCAGCTACCGCAAGACGATGATGAAAAAGCTCGGCGTGAACAATGTTGCCGGATTGACGCAAGTGGCGCTCGCGGCCGGCATCACGCGCTTCCCCGTCGCGATGCCTGACGAGAAGGCCGCCGGCTGATGGACACACCGTGGGGCGCTCTGCCCGTTTCCGACGCGCACGTTCATTTCTTTTCGCACAGATTCTTCACGACACTAGCGGATCAAAAGAAGGCTTCGCTTGATTCGGTGGGCTCACTGCTTGGATGGCAGCTTCCGGCGGCAGATCCGGCGCAACTCGCCGCCGCTTGGATCCAGGAACTGGATCGCCATGGCGTCTCAAAAGCCGCGCTCATCGCGAGCGTTCCAGGCGACCAAGATTCAGTAATCCAGGCGGCCGCGAAATTTCCCGACCGATTCTTCGGCTACATGATGGTGAACCCGGCAGCGCCGGACGGAGACGTAGCGAATGTCGAGCGTGGCATTGCCAGCGGCCATATCCGTGGTCTCTGCTTCTTTCCCGCGATGCATTGCTATTCCATCCAGGATGCTCGTTTGCAAAAACTCCTGGATCTTGCGGCTGCGAGACCACGCACAGTTGCGTTCGTTCACTGCGGGGTGCTCAGCGTCGGGATTCGCAAGAAGCTGGGACTTCCATCCTTATTTGATATGCGCTTTTCGAATCCCATCGATCTGCATGCCGTGGCGCTCCGGTATCCACAAATTCGTTTCGTTGTCCCGCATTTCGGAGCGGGATATTTCCGCGAAGCTCTCATGCTGTGCGATCTATGCCCGAACGTATACCTGGATACTTCCAGTAGCAATAGCTGGATGCGATACGACGAGTCACACCTGGATCTCCGCGCTGTTTTTCGCCGGGCATTAGACGTTGCCGGGCCGAAGCGCCTCTTGTTCGGCAGCGATTCTTCGTTTTTTCCGCGCGGTTGGAACGCGGCGGTGTTCGACGCGCAGACAAAAGCTCTTTACGAAATCGGCATCACGGGCGAAATGGCGGCCGCGATTCTACACGACAACTTGCAGCATCTGTTTTCGTGAGACGAACGGCAGCTTCGCGGCACATTCTTGTCGGAAGTTGCCATGAACCTAAGAATCCGGCGCCGGGTATCCGGCGCACCTTTCATACATCCCATGCATCCTACTCCGCGCACCGCGATCCTCGCGCCGGGTTTTCAGGAAACCAAGC
>DATGIH010000103.1:0-9158 GCA_035295865.1 Bryobacteraceae bacterium | reverse complement strand
GAAACGGCGCGCGCCATGCACGACGAAACGCTGCCGGAAGAAGGCTTCAAGGACGCGGCGTTCTGTTCCATGTGCGGTCCGAAGTTTTGCTCGATGAATCATTCGGCGAAAACGGAGCAGTTCACGGCCGAAGATGCGGAGGCAGTGTTGGCGGCGCAACCCTTGGTGAAGTTGGCGGAGTAGTACGTACGAGTTTATTGAATCGTACGTACGTGTGCTAGGATAGAGTCATGAAAGTCACGGCTTCCAAGCTCCGGGAGAATATCTACGGCATCCTGGATCAGGCGCTGGAGGGCGTTCCGGTTGAGGTGGTCCGAAAAGGGAAGATCCTTAAGATCGTTCCGGAAGTAAAGCCCGACAAGTTGAGCCGACTGAAGAAGAGGAACTATATCGTTGGCGATTCCGACGACATTGTTCACATGGACTGGCTCTCGGAGTGGACCGAACTTAAAAAGTGACCTACTTGGATACTCACGTAGTCGCATGGCTCTACGGCGGAGAATCCGACAAACTGAGCAAGGCGGCGAATCGGGGTATCCAGGGTGACGTTCTTTCGATCTCGCCGATTGTGGTTTTGGAACTCCAGTTTCTTTACGACATTGGTCGTGCGAAAGACCCAGCTTCGAAAGTAGTGGAGGCTTTGTCCAGGGACATCGGGCTCACGGTATGCGAGCTGCCCTTCACAGCGGTGGTCGAACAGGCTCTTTATGAGACATGGGTTCGAGATCCGTTCGATCGTTTGATTGTGTCGCATGCGGCGGCGAATGAAGCGCCGCTGATAACAAGAGACGAAAAGATCAGGCGCTATTACAAGCGCGCCATTTGGTGAGGAGTTATGTCGGAAAAAACAGTGAAACCTGAAGTAGTCAAAACAGACGATGAGTGGCGCAAGCAGTTGACGCCCGAACAGTACGAAGTCACCCGGCGCAAGGGCACCGAGCGCGCCTTCACCGGGAAATATTGGAACCAACACGAGGACGGGACGTATAGCTGCGTGTGCTGCGGGAATCCGCTATTTGAATCGGATACCAAGTTCGATTCCGGTACTGGATGGCCGAGCTTCACGGCACCCATCGCGGCTGGCAGCGTCGCGACCGAAGCGGACAACGCGTACGGAATGCGGCGCGTGGAAGTTGTCTGCAAGAAGTGCGGAGCGCATCTCGGTCACGTTTTCGACGATGGTCCGGGACCAACGGGTCAGCGCTACTGCATGAACTCGGCGTCGCTGAATTTCGATAAGAAAAGCTAAGCCGTTTCTCGTTTCGGGTTCTGCGTTTCTCGTTCCGGGAGAAGGCAAAGAGCGCCGCGATAGAAGCCTTCCGATTCGATCTCCAAGGCATGGTTGAAGCGGGCGCGATAGTTTTCCCACGCGATCGCCGATGATAATTCGACGAGTTGGCGCTCATTCAAGTGCCGCCGGAGCGCGCTGAACAAGTCATCCGAAACTTCGACGGGAGTTTTTGTCATGGCCACCGCGTAGCGAAGCACCAGCTTTTCTACTTCAGTGAACGCCAGCGAATTTTCGAATTGCGGCAAATCCATCAGCTGTGCTTCCGTAATGCCGGATGTTCTGCCGACGGCAGATCCGATGTCGATTCAGAATGGGCATCCCACCAGAGTCGCGGCTTTAATGCTGGCGAGCGACTTGAGCTTCGCATCCACGCTGCGCACCGCTTGCTGTCCCATTTCCATTTCGCCGGTTGCGAACAACAGGCGAGGCTGGTGCGCCGTGATTTTGAACGGCAGGATGACCTGGCCCACTTTTCGCTTAGTCATCCAATACAGGAAGCGGGTGAGGATACCGGCCTGGTGGGACTCTACTCCGGGAATGCGGGCCATGGGAACCTCCTGGCTTCATTTTAGTGGAGGGACTCAAGGACGCAGGATGAGTGCATCCGATTCGCTAAACCGGGAAAAATCGCGATCGAAGGAAACAACTCGTGCGTTGCCCATCAAAGCGAACGCGTGAAGATAAGCGTCGGTCCATAAATTGGTAGAGGGTTGTAGCGACAACGTTACGTCTTGCCACACTGTCTCGATCCCTGTTGGCTCCGCCAAATAGCGCACGCGACCGTCTGTCCTCAATCGCCTGTAACACTTCCAAGCGGCGACTTGACTCAGGACATCAACTCCCATGACGTGGCGATTTGTCAGCAAGCGAAGCATGCCCATCTGGGTGATCCGGCAAAACGCGACTTGATCATCCAAAACAGTTTCCAGCCATGCAGCGGCTAATTTGTGATGAACATGGCGGCGCGAGACAAGCGCCAGCCAGACGTTTACGTCAGGTAAGTAGATCTTCAATCTCGGCATTCGACAGGTTGAGTCTGCCCGGTTGTTTGGAGTCGAGCAAAGGAAATTTGAGCCGGCGCCGGGGAGGTCGATTGCCGCGCGCGACCTCATTTTCGATTGCGCGCTGTACCAGCGTTTTGAGGGTCATCCGCCGGCTCGCCGCGATGACCTTCAGTTGATGAAAAAGATCATCCGGCAGATCAATCGAGGTTCGCATAAACACATATTAACATAAATGCATATTTGAGGATAATCAAATGGATGCTACGATAAACACCACGATGCTTACTCGCCGCACCTTATTGACGCTGGTGTCCGAGCTTCACGTCCCCATAGCGGCTGACAACGTCGCGAGCGAAGCGGACAACGCGTACGGCATGCGTCGCGTGGCAGTTGTCTGTAAAAGTGCGGCGCACATCCTGGTCATGTGTTCGATGATGGCCCGGATCCGACGGGCCAGCGCTACTGCATGAGCTCGGCGTCGCTGAATTTCGATAAGAAAAGCTAGAACGTTGCGGGGCAGGCGAGATTCAAGGACGCGCCAATCGCTAAAGTGGCTAAGACAGGCATAAGAGTGAAAAGCTAACAAAGTTCCGCTGCGTTTTTATCTGGAAAGAACTCTTTAAGAAGCCTCCAACCGAAATAGGTGACCAAAGTTATCGCCCACGCGAATCCGCATAATCCAATTTCGCGCATCGGAAGCCACCTGAGCAAGATCATTTGGTAGGCGTAGACGCCGATACATATACCAAACAGAAGGCCGGCTGCTAAAACGGCTGTTCTCAGCCCGCGGGGACGAATCCGAGAGTTTCGCTCATGACGTCGATCTAGTGTCCTTCCGACAATGTGCCACAAAAGGAAGACGGCCACGAAGAAGCCGATTTCCCGAGGCCCGATCCAGATGAGTGTGAAGTCGCTATTGCGTTCGTAGATGGCTTCGCCTTTATCTTTCAGCGGGAAATCCATCACTAAGGCGGGAAAGTTCAATCCCTGCGATATCCTCTCAGTGGTGCCAGGCGAGTGTTGCCAAAAATACTCCACGTTGTTCACCACGCGGTCATGCCGGGCGTGCACGCGATATTCATGCACATTGTAAATGTTGCAGAAACAGGCGAAGACGAGCATTGCAGTCGGTAGTAGCCATTTCCAAGACTTCCACCTCATTTCACCTTACTGGGCCCCCCGGCCATTCTTGCTCAGTGACCAGCTCTTCAACTTGGGTATTAGATATGTCGAGGCTGCCTCGTCGCTTGCAATTGAGGGTAGGAAGCCGGCAACATCCGCGCGGAACGCGGCTACGCGCGACCTCGTTTTCAAGAGCGCGCCGAGCTAACGCTGTATGCGTTACGCGCCGCCTGGCCGCTAGAGCCTTCCACTCGCGGAGCAAGTCGTCGGGCAAATCGATCGAAGTCCGCATGAAAATATCGTAGCTGAGGAAAGTGCGCGACGGATGCTACGATAGACACCACGATGCTTACTCGCCGCACCTTATTGAACGCTGGCGCGACTCTCGCTGCCTCGCAAATCGCTTCCGCGCAGGCGCCCATTGCCGCGCTGAAGAGCCGCAAGTCCGAAGCCAAGCCGATCACGGTGGAAGAGCGGCAGGCGCGCGTGGATCGGGCGCAGCAGTTGATGCAGCAGCACAAGCTCAATGCGATTACCATGGCTGGCGGCACGTCCCTGATTTATTTCAGCGGCATCAACTGGTGGAACAGCGAGCGGCTGTTTGTGATGGTGCTGCCGGTGCGCGGTGAGCCTTTCTTTGTTGCGCCGGCGTTTGAAAGAGATCGGGCGCTGGAGCAGATCGCGCTTGGACCATTCGGAAAGTCGCCGCACGTGTTTACTTGGGAGGAAAACGAGGATCCCTATGAGAAGGTAGCGTTCGCGCTGAAGGAGCGCGGATTGGCCACCGGAAAAATCGGCATCGAAGAGCGCGTCCAGTACGTTTTCGCGAAAGGAATTGGCGACGCGATTCCGGCTGCGACCATTGGAAGCGCGACCGAAGTGATTTCGGGCTGCCGGATGATCAAGAGTCCGGCCGAGATCGCGCTGATGCGGCTGGCGAACAGCGTGACGCTGCAGGCTTATGAAGCGGCTTGGAAATCGATTCGCGAAGGGATGACGCAACACGAGTTCGCCGCACTGGTATCGAACGCGCATCAAAAGCTTGGGTTCCAGGGAGGCGCCGGCGTTCAGGTGGGCGAAAATTCGGCTCTTCCTCATGGATCGGTAAAACCACAGGTGATTCGCGAAGGGACTATTTTGCTGATGGATGGCGGATGCTCGGTGGAGCATTACGAATCCGATATCAGCCGTACGTTCGTTCTGGGAAAACCGACGGACAAGATGAAGAAGGTCTTTGACATCGTGCATCAGGCGCAAAGCGCGGCGCTCGCGGCGGCGAAGCCCGGAGTACTTTGCGATGCCGTGGATGCGGCGGCGCGCAAAGTCATCGTGGACGCGGGGTACGGTCCCGGGTTCAAGTACTTCACGCATCGCGTGGGTCACGGAATCGGCATGGATGGCCATGAGTGGCCGTATCTGATCGCCACCAATACGCTGCAGGAAGATGGCAAGAGCATTGCGCTCGCCGCGCAGATGACGTTTAGCGACGAACCCGGCGTCTATATTCCAGGCGAGTTCGGTGTGCGGCTGGAAGACGATATGCACATCCTGGAGAACGGCGCAGAATTGTTTACTCCGCAGAGTCCGTCGCTCGAAGATCCGTTCGGCAAGAGCTAGGGCGTCGTGATCACCGGCAGCTCGATAAAGCTCGCGTTATCCGGCGCGTGATAAATGCGCTGCGTGGCTTTCTTGAAATCGCTTGGCTTGGCTAGGAAGATGTTCGCCACAAACGTCTGCGGATTGCGGTCGTAGAGCGGAAACCAGCTCGATTGCACCTGCACCATCATTCGGTGCCCTGGTAGAAACACGTGGTTAGCTGTAGGAAGCACGATCCGATAAGGCAGCGGCTTATCCGAGGCGATTGGCTTGGCGTTTTCAAAGCTCTCGCGATAGCGGCCACGGAAGATGTCGGCCGAAACCATGAGCTGATAACCGCCCATCGCGGGTTGGCTCGCGACTTCATCCGGATACACGTCGATCAACTTGATCACCCAATCGGAATCCGTTCCGCTGGTGGATGCAATCAGGTTCGCCACCGGTTGACCGCTGATTTTGACCGGCGCCGTCAATACATCGGAAGTGAAGGTCACCACATCCGTGCGGCCGGATTCCTCGCGCTGATCGTCCACCAGCCAGCGGCTCCAGGAATTTCGATCGATGGGCCGGGCGCGAAATGGAACAGGTTTGGCGGGATCGGACACATATTCGTCGTACGCTTCGTCGCCCGATTTCGGCGCGGTGAAACTGAGCTTTTGTCCGGCGCCGAGATACAATGGCGTCGCGCTCGCGGTGCAGCCTGTCGCACATCCCACCGGCCATGCGGGGAGCTTGCGCCAGACGTTGGTTCCGGTTTCGTATGCGGACACGGGCGGGATGTCGCCTTGCGGAGCGCCGTCTTTCAAATATCGATCCAGAAACGGCCGCAGAATCTCTCGCCTGAACTGAAGCGCGGTGTCGGTGGGGAATTTCAGAGCCCCGAGCGAGCTTCCGTCGCCGATTTCCTGGCCGTGAAACCAAGGTCCCAGCACGAGATAGACTTTGTCGTTGCTCTGATCCTTCGGCTTGATCGCTTTGTAGACCGCGATTGCGCCGTAGATGTCTTCCTGATCCCAGAGGCTCGCCACCAGCATCGTTGGGACCTTGAGCGGCTGCGCGGCGAGGACGCGATCCATGGCCTGATCGCGCCAAAACGCATCGTAGGCTGGATGTTCCACCATTTTGACCCAGAATCCGAGTTGCTCCATGCCGCGCCGGCGTGCGATTTCCCCTGCCGATCCGGGCACCAGGTACTCGTCGTAATCGTCGGCGTGGGTGTTCCACCATTTGACGTCCGAGCCGCGCGTGGCTTCCTGATCGTAGATGTACGACATCATGATTTCGCGGAAGGCGCCGTTGTGGAACCAATCGTCGCCCATCCATCCGTCGACCATAGGGTTCATCGGCACCGACACTTTCAGGGCCGGATGCGGATTCACCAGAGCCATCAGTGGAAGAAATCCGTCATACGAGATGCCGAGAATGCCGACCTTGCCGTTGCTCTCTGGTACGTTTTTTACCAGCCAATCGATAGTGTCATAGGTATCAGTTGCGTGATCCACAGGCGTTGGATTGTGCGGACCATGGAGCGGCCGGTTCATCACGTAATCGCCTTCCGAGCCATGCTTGCCGCGGACGTCTTGCACCACGCGGATGTACCCGCCTTCGGTGATCACGTCGGTGGCGTTGTCGTAGCCTTGCAGGATCGGGCCGAGGTGCGAGCTTTGCGCGTGGCTGGTGAGTCCGCTGGCATCGTAAGGCGTGCGGGTTAACAGAATGGGCGCGTTCTTTGCACCTCGCTGAAGAAGAATCACGGTGTGCAGCTTCACTCCGTCGCGCATCGGGATCATCACGTCGCGCTTTTCGTAATCGAAACTGCTGGTGACGGGCTTGAACTCGGCCGGCGTTTCGCTGGGGTATTCAGGATATTTGGGCGCGGCGGGTTTATTCTGCGCCGTCAAAAAACCGGCCAACAACAGGGACGCGAACTGGATCTTTAAGATTGGATGCACCTGTCGATTGTATCCGAGAGTGCTTTCGTTGCACTACCGAACCGCGGCCGCGAGTGAGCGCTGCTTTTTCGGAGTGCGTTACGCTGCCTTGCAGTCGCGGTTCGGCACCGTTCTGAGAGACAATCTAAGTGATAGGAGATCTATGAGCATATCCGAAGGCAAACTGCGTCACATGACGGCGCTCTCGAATAAGAACGGTGTCATCGCGGCCGCTGCGATGGACCAGCGCGGCAGCCTGCAAAAATCCATCGCTGCCGGCAAAGGCATCCCGATGGAACAGGTAACTCCCCAGATGATGGAGGAGTTTAAAGTGGCGGTCTCGAAGATCCTGACTCCCCACGCCAGCGCGATTCTGCTGGATCCCGAATTTGGACTCCCCGCCGCCCAGGCGCGTTCCAAAAATGCTGGTCTGCTGCTGGCTTATGAAGAAACCGGCTACGACAACACCCAGCCTGGACGGCTGCCCGACCTGCTACCGCATGTTTCGGCCAAGCGCATCGCGGATTGGGGCGCGAATGCGGTGAAGATTCTGATTTACTACACGCCGTTTGAAGATTCCAAGCTGAACGACATCAAGCACGCTTTCATCGAACGCGTCGGCGCCGAGTGCGAGACGCAACAGATTCCGTTCTTCCTGGAGTTCGTCGGATACGATCCAAAGGGCGGTGACGAAAAGGGTCTGGAGTACGCCAAGCACAAGCCCGAAGTGGTGACCAAGAGCATGGAAGAGTTTTCCAAGCCGCAATATCGCGTGGATGTTCTGAAAGTGGAAGTTCCCATCAACGCGCATTTCGTGGAAGGCAGCAGCGTCTACAAAGGCCAGAAGGCTTACACTCGCAAAGAAGCGATGGATTACTTCCGGCGCGCCGCCGACACAGCGAAGAAGCCGTTCATCTATCTGAGCGCCGGCGTTGGAAATGCCCAGTTTGTGGAAGAACTCAACATGGCCGCCGAAGCCGGCACCGATTATTCGGGAGTGCTTTGCGGACGTGCGACGTGGAAAGACGGCATGCCGATTTATGCCAAGCAGGGTATTAAGGCGCTGGAAGATTGGCTTTCCACCGAAGGCGTGAAGAACATCGAAGCCGTGAACGCGGCAACGAAGACCGCCAAGCCCTGGTATCTCAAAGCGGGCGTCCCGCAGCCGGCTCACGCTTAGTTTTTGAACAAAAATTGAACCTTCGTTCCGGGGTGTGCGTCCTTGGAAGATATGCGCACACTCTGGAACGATATTCGCTACGGCATCCGGATGTTGGCCGCCAATCCGGGCTTTACGCTGGTCGCCGTTCTTTCGCTCGCCATCGGAATCGGCGCGAACACCTCGATGTTCAGCTTGGCGGACGCGATGCTGCTGCGCCCGCTGCCCGTCGAGCATCCGGATCAGGTGGTTCGGGTGGTCAGTACGTCGCCGACGTCCCGTTTCGACAGGATTTCCATTCCCGATTACGCCGATTTCCGGGATCAAGCCAAATCGTTCTCCGGTTTGGTCGGATTTAAGAATATCCCGGTTGGCTTTAATCCGGATCCGAATACGCCTGCGAAACTGATGCTCGGGTTGGCTGTCACACCGAACTTTTTCGATGTGCTGGGTGTGCGGCCGGCGCTCGGGCGCGGATTTCGTGCGGATGAAGATCGAGAGCCGGTGACCGTCATCAGCGACTCGCTCTGGGATTCGCAATTTGGGCGCGATCCGGGCGTGATTGGGCGCTCGGTGAAGTTGAGCAAAGCGGATTTCACCATTATCGGCGTGGCTCCAAAGAGTTTTCCGGGTCTGGATCGCTACGCGCACGAGGCGATGTATGTGCCGCTTGGGATCACCCCGCGATTCGCTCCGGATGAAAAGGATTTGCTGGGACATCGCGAACGGCTCAATTTAACCCTTTACGGCCGGCTGCAAGCGGGACGCACGCGATCGGAAGCGCAAGCGGAGCTGCAAACCATCGCGCGGAATTTGGAGCGCGCGTATCCGGATACGAATCGCGGACGCAACGCGCTGGCCATGACGGAGCTCCAGGCGCGTGTAAGCGTCGATCCGGATGATGCGGTGCAAACGGCGATCTTCCTTGCGATTGCCGGGCTGGTTTTGTTGATCGCCTGCGCCAATGTCGCGAGTCTGCTGTTGTCGCGCGCTCGTGCGCGGTCGCGCGAAATTGCGATTCGTCTGGCCATCGGCGCCGGCCGCGCGCGTCTGTT
>DATGIH010000102.1:0-3329 GCA_035295865.1 Bryobacteraceae bacterium | reverse complement strand
CCTACCTGCGCCCGATGGGTGGCAAAGTCCCTGCGATTTACGGACCCTCCGCCGACGAACGCCCCAAATCGTCCTAACCGAACCGCGACCGCAAGGGAGCGCTACCCAAGCAACCGCGCCGCATCCTTCGCAAAATACGTCAGTATAAAATCCGCCCCCGCTCGGTGAATCGAGGTGAGCGATTCCAAAATCGCCCGATCGCGATCCAACCAGCCCTTTTGAATCGCCGCCATTAGCATGCTGAACTCGCCGCTCACCTGATACGCGCCCAGCGGCACCTCGAACCGGTCGCGCGCCTGCCGGATCAGATCCAGATACGGCATCGCCGGCTTCACCATGATCATGTCCGCGCCCTCTTCCAGGTCCAACTCAATCTCGCGCATCGCTTCGCGCCCATTGGCCGGATCCATCTGGTAACTCCGCCGGTCGCCGAACTGCGGCGCCGATTCTGCCGCTTCGCGAAACGGCCCGTAAAATACCGAGGCGAACTTCGCCGCGTAGCTCAAAATCGGAATGTTCGGAAAGTTAGCGCGTTCCAACGCATCCCGGATCGCCGCCACGCGACCGTCCATCATGTCGCTCGGCGCAACGATGTCGGCCCCGGCGCGCGCATGCGAAACGGCGGCCTTCGCCAGCCATTCCAGCGTCGGATCGTTCTGCACTTCCCCATCCACCACCAAACCGCAATGGCCGTGGCTGGTGTATTCGCAATTGCAGACATCGGTCATCACCAGCAATTTCGGAAGCTCGCGCTTAACCGCGCGCACCGCCTGCTGCACGATGCCATCGTCGGCATAAGCGCCCGATGCCTGTTCGTCCTTCGCGGCCGGAATCCCAAACAGGATCACACCGCCGATTCCCAACTTCGCGGCGTCCGCGCACTCCTTCACCAGTTCATCGATCGAGAGCTGATAATTCCCCGGCATCGAGCTGATCTCGCGCCGGACGCCGTTTCCCGGAACCGCGAACAGCGGCAAAATAAACTGCGTCGGCGCCAGACGCGTCTCGCGAACCAGGCTGCGCAGCGCTTCCGTCGCGCGCAGCCTCCGCATTCTGTGAATCGGAAAAGGCATCGCGCGCTAGCCTTCTTGCACCTTCACCGATTTCAACTGATCGCCCTTCTGGATTTTGTTCACCACGTCCTGCCCGCTCTGCACCTGGCCGAATACAGTATGTTTTCCGTCCAGCCAATCCGTCACCACGTGCGTGATGAAAAACTGGCTGCCATTCGTATTCGGACCGGCGTTGGCCATCGACAGCGTCCCCACCTTATGCCGCTTCGGATTGTTCTTGGTCTCGTCTTGAAAACGGTAGCCGGGACCGCCCGTGCCGGTGCCCGTCGGATCGCCGCCCTGGACCATGAAATCCGCGATCACGCGATGAAAAATCGTGCCGTCGTAAAATCCCTCTTTTGCCAGAAACACAAAATTGTTGACCGTCTTCGGCGCTTCCTTCGCGAAAAGCTCGCACACGATGTTCCCCTTGGTGGTCTCGAAAGTGGCCGTGTATTTGCCCTCCGGATTGATCGACATGGCCGGCGGCGCTGAGTATTGTTTGGACATAGTTCCAGTGTAGCGGCAGAAATGGCCGGTTCGGCAAATGTGGTGACAGGCTCGAATTTCGCGAGAGGAAACGCGGCTAGACCCGAGACTCAGCACTCGCGAAATTTCGTGCCTGTCAGCATTTTTGCCAGCGGCCGAATGATAGGGGCCGATACCCTGCCGAACGACACATGGTTCCCCTAGTCTTAAAGCAATGACCTACGCCATGCCCCTTGAGCGCTAACTTTCGACCAGCGGCAGTCGATTCCTAGTTCGTTCTTCGAGCAAGGTGTTACCATTTAGCGCATGGTTGTCAGAGAGCGCTTGTTGCTTCTTTGCTTCCTGACTTCGAACCTCCTCAGCTTGTTTGGTTGTGCCATCTTTCACCCCGAACGGCAGTATTGGGTGTATGCAGGCCCTGGAATTCCACGAGTCAAACTAATCAGCGACACTCCGGAAGTCCGCACCCTGCTATTTGACCTGAATGCGCATCAAAAGGAGAACGATCGCCGATCAAACCTGTTGTCAGCAGTTGCCGGCGCGCCTGGATTTCTCGTTCCCGTGAAATCATACTGCACGATTATCTTAGACTCCGAGGCGAGATGCGGCGCCGATCCGGTGTACACCATCTCGTATCGATTGGTGCGAATTACATCCGGACCATTGCGTGGGAGAGAAGGTTGGACCTGCGGTCCGACGCAGCTCTATCCTTAGAGTCGCCACGCTCGGCGAGCAACCAAGACTTGCTACCATCTTCAAATGCGTTTCCTAGCCCTAACAGCCGGCCTCATCCTCCTCTCCGCACCCGTCCACGCGGCCGACACCGATTCCATCGACTCCGTCATGAAAGCCGTCTACGAAGTGATCTCCGGACCCGCCGGCGCTCCGCGCGACTGGGCGCGCTTCAAAGCCCTCTTCGCCGACGGAGGGCGGCTGATTCCCGTCCGCACCACGAAGGAAGGCACGGCGCCCGCTGTGATGACTCCCGAGGATTACGAAAAACGCGGCACAGCCATCTTTGAAAAGACGGCCTTCTACGAAACCGAAGTCTCGCGGCGCCTGGAAACTTTCGGCGACATCGCGCACGCTTTCAGCACCTATGAATCGCGGCATGCCCCCGGTGAAAAGCCCTTCGCGCGAGGCATCAACAGCTTTCAACTGGTGAAGGTCAACGGCGCCTGGAAAGTCATGACTATTTTTTGGGAAGCGGAGAGCCCCAACAACCCGATCCCCGAAAAATACGACGCCCATTAACAACCCGCCCGAATCGCGGCCGCTATCGCAAATAGCGTAGATCTCGACAGGGCTCTCTACTGAATCGGCACGCGCACCGCTCCGCGCGGCGAGTTGCCCACCGGAATCGTTTTGCTGGCAAAAGTTTGCGGATTGAAAACCGTAACGGAACCGCCGAAAGCGTTGTTTACCGAAACAAATGCCTCCCCTGGATCCACCTGCAAGTCCCCTGCGCCGGCGCCGGCAGGGATGGTCTTCACCAGCGTGTAACTGTTGGTGTCAATCACCTCAACCGTTCCAATCGCCTCGCCGCCTGCCAGGTAAGCCATGGTGCCCGTCGGATTGAAGGCCACGCTGTACGGCGTGTCCAGAACGAAGCTCGCCACTCTCGCTCCGGTCATCAGATCGATGACTTCCACGCTCTCATTCCACGGAAACGTGACCCATGCCAAAGTCGCGTCCGGATTGATGAACACCGATTGTGGATACGCTGTGTCCAACGGAATGGTGCTCGTGATTTTCTTAGTGGAAAGATCCAACACCGCCAGATATGCG
>DATGIH010000101.1:0-18602 GCA_035295865.1 Bryobacteraceae bacterium | reverse complement strand
CGCTTCGTCCATGTAATGCGTCGTCAACAAAATTGTTCGTCCGCCCCGCTTGAATTCTTCGATCAAATCCCAAAGCTGCCTCCGCGCTTGCGGATCTAATCCGGTCGTCGGTTCATCCAGAAACAAAAACTCCGGATCGCCTACCAGCGCGCACGCCATCGCGAGCCGCTGTTTTTGTCCGCCCGATAACGTCCCAACTCGCGACGGCTGCTTCTCTTGCAACTGCACCAGCGCGATCGCTTCCGCGGGCGACGGCCCCGCCTTGTAGAAGCTGCGAAACAACCGGACGGTTTCGAACACGGTCAGCTTTTCAGAAAGCTGGGTTTCTTGAAGCTGAATGCCCAACCGCTGCCGCAGCCTCTCCGAGTCCGTTTCCCAGCGCATTCCGAGCATCTCCACCGAGCCCGAATCCGCATCCAACAAGCCTTCGCAAATCTCGATAGTCGTCGTCTTCCCCGCCCCATTCGGACCCAGCAGCCCAAAGCATTCGCCAGCCCGGACCTCGAGCGTTACCCCATCCACCGCAACAACATCCTTATAAGCTTTGCGCAACTCCCGGACTTCCAACGCAGCAGCCATGAACCTAGTATCTCGTTATCCGTGTCCATCCGGGGCCGATTTTCTTGCATCCGCGATGCTGCCCTAATGCGTGTTGGTAAGTGAGGTGAGACGATGCGAATCGCAAGTTTACTGATAGCGGCCGGCATGTTGCCCTGCTTTATGCAAGATGTGACGGCGCAGGAAATCAAACTGCCTGCGAATCTGGACAAATTGGCGGCCAAAGCCGAGGAATCGGTCGACGTGACGCTCGACGGATCCATGCTTAAGATGGCGGCCAGGTTCCTTTCCGGGGACGATCCGGATATCGCCAAAGTCAGAAGGATCGTGGCCAAGCTGGAAGGCGTTTACGTCCGCAGCTATCAGTTCGCCGAAGAAGGCGAATACAGCCGCGCGGATGTGGAGTCCGTCCGGTCGCAGCTACAAGCTCCAGCCTGGGGCCGCATCGTTGGCGTTCGGTCGAGACGGGAAGGAGGCGACGTGGATGTCTTCTTGAAGCTTCCGGGCAACGGAACTTTGGGAGGCGCCGTGGTCATTGTCGCCGAGCCGCGCCAGCTCACATTCGTGAATGTGGTGGGGACCATCGATCCGGATGACATAACGAGTCTCAGCGGCCAGTTCCACATCCCGCGCCTGCGCAACGGATCCTCGCACCACGATCGCGATAAGGAGGACCAATGACCTCCCGCTTCCTTGCGGTTTTTCTCGTGGCTTCGGGCGCCGTCCTGGTGGCGGAATCCGAGTTCGATCACGTCGTGAAAGAAATTGAAGTTCACTACCACACCAAGCGGACGCATATCCCGTTCCTTGGCTTGGCGAACCTGGTGGTCAAAGTGGCACGTCCGGCCGGGACCAGCGAGTTCAAGCTGGCGATCTTCGAAGATCTGAAAGCGATCGACGAAGGCGACGAACAGGATCTCGACCGGTTCATGCGCGGCATTTCTTCCAGCCGGCTGCGTCCCTTAGTGCGAGAACATTCGCGGCGCGACGGCGAATCCGTTTACATCTACGCGGACAACGACGATATGCGCGCAACGCGAATGCTAATCGCGACATTTCAACGCGATCAGGCCACGGTGGTGGAAGTCAAGGTGGACATGAACGCCCTGATCAAATGGATCGGTTCGCCGGAAGAAGCCAGCCGCTTCTTCAACAGCCATCACGACGACGGCCGGTAGCGCACGCACTTCTGCGTGCCGCGTCGCCACTCATGGCGACGCCTGGAGCTTGTTTGATGGTGTTCGCAAAAGTGCGAACACGGCACGTTAAGAACGTGCGCCACGCAAAAAATGAACCATTCCACGCCTTCGGTGCATCCATCTCCCAAGAGGAGATCTAATGAGCACGAACACCTACGATATCGACCCCACCCACTCCAGCGCGCACTTCAAAGTGCGCCACTTAATGATTTCTTGGGTACGCGGCGAATTTACCAAAGTCAGCGGAAAAGTGACGTTCGATGACGCCAATCCAGCCGCATCCAGTGTTACTGCCGAAATCGATGTCAATTCGATTAATACGCGCGAGCCGGATCGCGACAAGCACCTGCTCAGCGCCGATTTTTTGGATGCCGCCAACTACCCCACTATCAAGTTTCAGTCCACTGGCGTAGCTCGCGATGGAAGCGGCGAGTACAAGCTAAACGGCAATCTCACCATCCGCGGCATCACGCATCCGGTGGTTCTGGAAGTGGACAGCGTGACGCCCGAGATTAAAGATCCCTGGGGATTTTTCCGCCGCGGCGCCGCTGCCACAACGAAAATCAGCCGCAAGGAATTCGGCGCCGCTTTCCATCAGGTGCTCGAAACGGGCGGCGTCGTGGTTGGCGACGAGGTGGAAATCTCGATCGACGTCGAACTCGTCAGAAAAGCGTAGGCGGAATCACCGGCCCATCGCTTCCGGCGGCGTAGTTGGGAAACTTCGGCGGCGGAAGCTGGGTCCAGGCCTCCTCGATGGGCGTGATGATGCGCCATTCCGCTTCCACTTCATCGCGGCTGGTGAACAAAGTCGGATCGCCCAGCATCGAATCCAGCAACAACGTCTCGTAAGCCACGGGCGATTTCGATCCGAACATCGCGCGGTAGGAGAAGTCCGCCTGAACCGATACGGTGCGCATCTGGCTGCCAGGACGCTTCGCGCCAAACGAGATCGAGATCCCCTCATTGGGCTGGATGCGCAGCGTGATGATGTTCCGCTCCACCTGATCCTCGGGCGTGGTGGAAAACAGCGCCTGCGGGGTCCGCTTGAGATGAATTCGAATTTCAGTGAACGCCCGTGACAATTTCTTTCCCGTTTTGATGTGAAACGGAACGCCCGCCCAGCGCCAGTTATCGATGTAAAGCTTCAAAGCCACGAACGTTTCGGTTACGGAATCCGGTTTCACGCCGGGTTCTTCGCGATATCCAGGCGACGGTTTATGATCTAGTTCTCCTGGACCATACTGGCCACGGAGCGTCCGTTCCGCCACCTCCGCAACGGTCATCGGCCGGATCGATTTCAAAACTTGCACCTTTTGCTGCCGGACGGAGTCCGCATCGAAGGCTACCGGCGGTTCCATGGCAGTCAGCGCCAGCAACTGCAGTAAGTGATTCGCCACCATGTCGCGCAACGCTCCGGTCTCTTCATAGAAACTCGCGCGCCCTTCCACGCCGACCGTTTCAGCGGCCGTGATCTCCACGTAATCGATGTAGTTGCGATTCCAGACCGGTTCGTACAGAGAGTTGGCAAAGCGGAACACCAAAATGTTCTGCACCGTCTCTTTGCCCAGGTAATGATCGATGCGATAAACATTTTCTTCATCGAAAACCTTGAGCACCGTTTGATTCAACTCGTGCGCCGATGCGAGATCGCGTCCGAATGGCTTCTCGAGAATCACGCGCGACCATCCGCCTTCGCTGTGGTTCAAGCCAGAGGCTCCCAGCCCTTTGATGATGATGGGCGCTTGCGAAGCGGGTGTGGAAAGATAAAACAAATGATTCGGCTTCCCGCCGGCCGGCGTCATCTTCTCCAATCGTTCGCGCAGCTTGGTGTAAAACTCCGGACTGTTGATGTCGCCGGTGAAGTAGTGCAGCCGCTTTTCGAACTCCTGCCAGGCTTCGGGCGAAAAATCGCGCGTGTCGCTCGCCTTGGAGGCCGATTCGCGCATCTTCGAGCGGAACTCCTCGTCCGTCATCGCGGTTCTTCCCGTCCCGAGCACTTCAAACGTCGGATTCATGCATCCTACGCAGGCCAGATTATAAAGACTCGGAATCAGCTTGCGCTTGGCGAGATCGCCGGAGGCTCCAAAAATAACTAAGACGCAGGAATCGCCCTGCGGCAGCTTCGCCGGGGTCAAGCCCACGATCGGGTTTGCTTCTACGGTTGGCGTCATGTTGTTTAGATGCGGAAGAGTCTTTGCGGGTTCACTTTGGGACGGAAATCGTGATGTTCCGATACTTCATTCCGCCCGTGTGATCGCCCTGGATGTACAGCGGACCCGGCTCGCCTTCTTTGCTATCGATGGCGCCCCCGGTGATTCCGGGGATTTCCTGATAGTCAATGGTCTTCACGCCATCCCGGATCACGGTCACGTGCCTGCCCACCAGCGTAATGTCGTACGACTCCCATTTGCCAGGCTTCCCCGGGATGTCCACCGCCGGCGCGATGAATCCGTAGATGGAACCCATGCCGTGGAACTTGTCGTCTGTCCCTGGCGCCTCGTATTCCACCTGCGTTTCATACCGGCCGCGCAGATACACGCCGCTGTTGCCAAGATCCGGACAATTGTACTCGATGTGGAGCTTGAAATCCTGAAACTTTCGCGTGGTACGGATGTTCGCGCCGGCGCTCTCGTTCACCAGCTCGCCATTCTCCGCTTTCCAATGACTCCCGGGACCGTCCGGCTCCCATCCGCTCAGGTCTTTCCCGTTGAACAGGGCTTCGGGCTCGGACCATGCGGGAGGCATTGGCCGATCCAGCAACGGCGCACGCTCGCCTGCGATGTCGCCCGATACTCCGTCCGACCTGGATTGCTTGCCCTTGAGCGCGTTCCCTTCCAGACTGACTTTCCACGTCACTGGAATGGTCTTGCCGAACCATTCGGAACTGGCAAAGGTCAAGAGTCCCTTCTGCAACCGAACATCGTGCGCGGCATGCACGCTTGCCACCCGTCCCACGATTCGAACTTCCAGCGCTCCGTCCTTATCGGAAATTTCAAGCCATGAAGGATAGGTGCCTTGGGAGGAAACGATGGTCAGATCCCATCGTCCCAGCAGCGGCGAAGGTTTGCGCTTCGAGAACGCAGGGGTTAGCGCAAGCAACGCAAGAGTCAGAACCGAACAGAGTTGTCGCATCACAACTCAGTCTAGCGAACTCTGGTTTACTCGTAACGCAGCGCGGTCATCGGATCCACTCGCATCGCTCTTCGCGCCGGAACATAGCTGGCCGTGAGCGCGACCAGTGCCACCAGCGCCGGAACGATCACCAGAATCGGCTTCGGATCCGCTGGCAGCCCGTTGAACATGCTTCCCAAAAGATTCGGCAGCGGGACCGCGCCCAACATTCCAAATCCCACGCCTAAGCCGGTCAGCAACGCCGATTGCCCGACAACCAATCGCACCACAGCGCTCTTTCCGGCGCCGAGCGCCATACGGATTCCCACCTCGCGCGTTCGTTGCGAGACGTTGTACGCAATCACGCCGAAGATTCCTACACCCGCCAGCACCAAAGCCAGTCCAGCGAAAATGCCCATCAGCCAACCCATCAACCGATCGCCCATCCCGGCGTCATCCACTACTTGATTCATGCTGTGGATCGCGCCGACGGGCTGGTCCCGATCGACCGACCAAATGGATTGCCGGATCAGCGGGGCAACGGTAGCCGGATCGGCTTTCATTCGCGCGAGTAGTTGCATTCCCGGCCGCGGCACTTGCAGAAAAGATTGATAGAGCTGCGGCTCGGGCTTCATCTGCCCCACAAAATCGAGTACCGGTCCAACAACGCCGACAATCTCGCTCCAGGCTTTGCTTCCAGGCTGGTCAGGATCCACCAGAATTCGTTGCCCGATGGGATCCTGTTTCGGAAAAAATCGTTGCGCGAACGTCTGGTTGACCACAACCACGAGCGGCGCGTTGCCGGAGTCCGACGCCAGAAATCCACGCCCTTGGAGTCGAGGAATCCCCATGAGCTGAAAATAACCGGGCCCCGCCACGTAGTGGCGAGTCTTGAACTGCACGTCCTTCGGCTGTGCGGCTGTTCCCTCAACGCGAAAGTTTACGAGACCGACAGAGCCGGTTGTAGGCAAAGCGTTTGCCCCTGACGATGCTTCCACGCCAGGAATCTTGGCGATGCTCTGCAGGACCTTCTCAAAGAAGGCGGCCTGCGCGGCCGGCTCTGCGTAGCGAGCGCCAGAAACGCGGACGTCGGCCAAAAGAACATGGTGCGGATTGAATCCCAACGGATTTCGCGACTCCATCATCACAGCTTGAATCATCACGCCCGCGCCGGTCAGCAGAACGATGGAGAGGGCGATTTCCGCCACCACTAGCGCCCTTCGCAGCCGCCGCCGCTCGACGCCGGCCGATCCGCCGCGCGCGCCTTCCGCCATCCCCGAACTGGGGCTGATCTTCGACGCCTGTATGGCCGGGAGCAATCCGAAGAACATTGCGGCAGCGAGCGAGATCAGGGAACAGAACAGGAAAACCCGCCAATCTAACACGACTTCGGACGCCATCAACTGAACGTAATCGTTCCAAGTCAAGCTGGAACGCAGCAGCGCGGTTCCCCAAATCGCGAGCAGAAATCCAATGCCTCCTCCCGCTGCGCCGATCAGAAGACTCTCTACTAACATTTGCCGGATCAGCCGGCCGCGTCCCGCACCCACCGCCGCTCGAATCAGCAGCTCGCGCTGGCGGGTGGCGTTGCGCGCCATCACGATGTTCGCGATGTTCGTGCATGCGATTAGCAGAACGAATGCCACAGCGCTCATCAACAGCAACATCGCCGGGCGATCGTTCGCATTTTGAATCGTGAACTCTTGCATCGTGAGCACGCGGGCGGACCGATTCTTATTGGTCTCGGGATGGCTCCGCGCTGATCTCTGAGCGATGGTGGACATTTCCGCTTGAGCTTCCTGAACAGAAATTCCCCGCCTCAATCGCGCCACTACGTTCAGAGAGAGGGTCGAAGAAGACTCGATCGCCAGGGGAGTCCACAGTGCGGCATCGAAAGCGTCCAGACGGAAGCGCGCAGGCATTACCGCGATGATTGTGTAGCGCTCGCCGTCAATCGAGACATCTTTTCCGGCGATAGCGGCATCCGCGTTGAACCGGCTCTGCCAAAGTTTGTGGCTGAGCACTGCGACGTGATCGTGCCCGTGCTCTGCTTCATTCGGCAGGAACGTCCGGCCGAGCGTTGGCTGCACTCCCAGCACTCGAAAGTAGTTCGCCGTTACGCCGAGCGTGAAGACACGCTGAGGTTCTGTTCCGCCGGAAAGCGTGACATCGCGATTCGCGGACGCCGCGACTTCTTCCAACGAGCGTGCCTGCTCGCGCCAAGCAAGGAAATCCGGAGCTGACGAGTCTAAGAACGATCCGGGCTCGGCGGTGTTAATGGTCGAAATCGCCATGAGCCGGTCCGGATCCGGAACCGGGGGTTTGCGCAACAGAACGGAACTGACGAGGCTAAAAATTGTTGTGTTCGCTGCCATGCCGAGCGCCAGTGTGATTACCGCTATGCAGGTGAAACCCGGACTCTTCCCTAACGTCCGTAAACTGAACTTGAGATCTTGCAGCGTTGTTTCCAGCACCGGAATGCTCCGCCGGTCGCGATAGAGTTCCTTCGCCTGTGCCATCCCACCTAGTTTGAGAACCGCTTCCCGACGAGCTTGCTCGGGCGACATACCGGAGCGAACGTTATCCTCAATTTGCAAAGCGAGATGGCTCTCTAGCTCGTCCGCCAAATCGCGCTCTTTTCCGAACAGGCCGGCTAGGCGTTGCAATCCCCCGCGGATGCGTCTCATCGCGTCACTCATATTGGAAACCAATATCAGCATACGCCACCCTGGTATTGAAAGCAATAGATTTGCGGCAACCGGATTGCAAGTCACCCGGCGGAGGAGCCTCTATGCGCCAAAACGCCAGTAAAATTTGCCTGGGCACAACCTTAGCTTTCATGTTCTTCGCCGTCTCTTTGTCGGCGGCGAATCACCACAGCCTCAACGGAACCTGGACCCTGGAACCAACCCGCAGCCATTTTGACGGCGAACCGGCGATTCAGACCGGCTCGGTTACCATTAACGACCGCGAACATAACATCACCGTAACGCGCAGCTTCAGCTACGATGGCGCGGAACACTCGTTTGAATACAGCTTTAGCACCGATGGCCGCGAGAATTCGAGCATCAAAGAAGGGCATTCCTTCAAATCGAAGGCCAAATGGGAAGGAAATGTGCTGCGTGTCACGACGTTAGACAACGGGCAATCGACTGTTGAGCGGTACAGCCTGGCGCCCGACGGCTCTCTCATGCTGGTTGTGGAACGCGGCGATCATCGTCCCGTGACGCTCTATTTTCAGAGACAATAAAGCGGAGGTACCGTCTATGACTCAAACACCCAAGACAACCGTAGAATGGGATGCCAATAAGAAGCAATGGCACGTGCGCCTGCAAATTGGCGAAGAAGTGATCAAGCGTCCATGTCCTAAGGCGGCGCAGGACGCCAACGAAGAGTCCCTCCGTTCGCAAGCCGTCGCCACCGCGCAGGATGAGGGTTACACCGTGGATCCCGCCTCGGTGGCGATCGTCCGCTAGAGGTGGGACGGGGCCGTTCCAGGCTCGCCGCCGGATTTTCTATGCGACGTTGGCCTAGAGAACCAACTCGGCTTCCAATGATTCCGAGTCGAGGCTCTGCTTTAAACGAAAACCCAAGCGCTCGAAAACTTTCTGCATTGGCCGATTCTCGAAGAGAACGGTTGCAGTGATTCGCGGGAGTTTTTCGGCGCGAGCGAAGTCCACCAACTCGCGAACCACTTCGGTTCCGATTCCACGTCGCTGGAAGCCATCGCTAACGATCACAGCCAGTTCTGCATCGTCGGCAACGTGCGATTTCACCAGCCGTCCCACCGCCACAACCTGTCGCTCCCCCGAAGCCGGATCCGTGCGCTCCGCTACGAGAGCCATTTGCCGGTCGTAGTCAAGAAAGCACATGCGCGTCAGCCGTTCGTGCGCTGTTCGCTGCTCCAGTTTCATCCAGTGGAAATAGCGCATGTAGACCGTGCGCTCCGACAACGTGTGGTGGAAATTGACGAGCAACGGCTCATCTTCCGGACGAATCGGACGCACCGTGATCGCGCTCCCGTCTTTGAGCGTGACCTGTTTTTCATAGCGCGTGGGATACGGCCGGATTGCAAGCTTGGGCAAATCCGCGCGATCGGTGTCTCTTCCGTAAACGACTACTCTGGCATCCAATGCGATGAGCCGCTCAGGCGACGCAAGCAGTGGATTGATATCGATCTCCTTGATCCATCGTTGTTCAGTGACCAACCGGCTGAATTTCACCAGCAGTTCTTGCAGCGCGGCGATGTTGACCGGTTTGCGCCCCCGCACGCCCTTTAACGCTGTAAAGATTTTGGTTTGCTCGACAAATCGCCGGGCCAGTGTGGTATTCAAAGGCGGCAGAGCCAGCGCCCGGTCCTGAAACACTTCCACCAGTTGGCCACCTGCCCCGAACAACAGCACGGGACCGAATTGCGAATCGATGCTGGACCCTAAAATCAATTCGTAGCCTTCGCTCGAAATCATGGCCTGCACGCTGACGCCGCCGAAATGTTCGCGGCCGGCCTTTTCTGTGACCGATTTCTCGATCTCCTGGAACGCCTGCCGGACCGCCGCCTCATCCGCGAGATTCAACTTCACGCCGCCGACATCGGTTTTGTGCGTGATTGTCTTCGAATTGAGCTTGAGCACCACCGGGAACCCGATGGCACGCGCGGCCGTTACGGCTTCCTCTTCAGACGCGGCCACTTCGGTTTCGACCACGGGAATCCCGTACGCTTTCAGTACCTCCTTCGATTCGAACTCGGTAAGAATCTCGCGCCCGGCTTCGCGCGCGGTCTCGATCGCTTGAGCGGCCACGTCCGGAAATATGGCGTCCGAATCCGGCAGCACCGGCGTCTCGTACAAGCCGCGCAGATTGTAGCTGTACTTCCACATGTAGTGGAACGCGCGTACCGCCGTGTCGGGAAATGGAAACGTCGGAATTCCCGCCCGGTTCAGAATATTCTCGCCCTGCGCGGCTTCGGCCCCGCCCATCCAACTCGTCAGAATCGGTTTTCCGTCCAGCTTAGCGAACCGCGTCAGCTTCTCGGCGATCATGGCAGGATTTGTCATCCCTTGCGGCGTCATGATAACGAGCAAGCCATCCACGTTTGGATCTTTGGCGACTACCTCTACGGTGCTTTCGAAGCGCTCCGGGCCCGCGTCGCCGATGATATCGATGGGATTGTTGTGGCTCCAATGCGGAGGAAGAACTTTGTTCAATTGTTCGGTGGTGGCGGTCGAGATTTCCGCCAATTCGCCCCCAAGAGTAAGCAGTGCGTCGGTAGCAATCACGCCGGGACCGCCGGCATTGGTGATAATCGCGAGCTTTGGACCTTTCGGCCTCGGCTGATTGGCGAGCACTTCGGTCATGTAGAAAATGTCGGCGATGCTGTTCACGCGCAGCACACCGACGCGCCGGAACGCGGCTTCTAATACATCGTCCGAACCCGCCATCGATCCGGTATGCGACGCGGCGGCTTTGGCCGCCTGGGCGGTCCGGCCGGCTTTGATCACAATGATCGGCTTGTTCAACGCCACTTCGCGCGCGGCCGAAAGAAACGAACGGGCGTCACCGATGGATTCCATGTAGATGACGATGCTGCGCGTGTTCGGATCGTCACCCAGATAATCGATCAAGGCGCCCCAGCCGACGTCCAACATCGAACCAGTCGAAAAGAACGCGCTGAATCCGATCTGTTCGCGCAAACTCCAATCCAAAATCGCGGTACACATGGCCCCGCTCTGGCTGATCAGACCCACCGTGCCTGGCCGCGCGATGGTATGCGCAAAGGTTGCGTTTAGGCCGGTAATCGGGCACATCACGCCCAAGCAGTTCGGCCCGATGATACGCATGCGCGAAGGACGCGCGGCGGAAAGAACCTGACGCTCGAGTTCCAACCCGCGCTTGCCCGATTCGCGGAATCCCGCCGAGATGATGACCGCGCCTTTCACGCCCACTTGCGCGCATTCCTCGATGATTCCCGGTACCGTTTCGGCCGGCGTCATGATGACGGCCAACTCCGGAGCTTCGGGCAAGCTAGCTACATTCGGATAGGCGCGAATCCCGAGCACGCTGCTCTTCTTCGCGTTCACCGGATAAACCGTGCCCCCAAACGGGCTGCTGATCAAATTCCAAAGGACCGAGCGGCCCACGTGCCCTTCCCGATCCGTCGCCCCAATGGCAGCCACCGAGCGCGGCTTAAAGAAAACATCTAAATCCCGCCGCCCTACATCAGTCTTCGACCGAATCGCAGTGCTCAAATCGCCAGTAACATTCATCAGAGACTCCCTCTCTTCACAGAACCGAAGAACCGAATAACTGAACAACCGAACAACTCGATCAAACGCTAATCACCGGACAGGGCGATTGACGGATGATCGAATACGCGTTCGCCTTCAGCCGCCCCAACATGCCTTGTGCCAGGCTTCTACCGATCACGAGCAGATCGGCCTTCTCGCGGCCCGCTTCACCGCACACCGCGTAAGCCACCTCGTCGGCGATTACGGAAATCTCCGCGCCCGACTTTACGCAGTCTTTAATCGCCTGGACGCGCTCCCGCGCAAACCGCAGCTTTTCTCTCGACTTTTCGTCCGCATACACAGTATCGCCCTCTCTCGCCGATGGCACCGCATGCACCACGGTGAGCGAAGCGCCGAATTCAGCGGCAAATTCCGTGGCCCAGCGAAGTGTAGGACAGCTCTGTTCTCCTAAATCGATGGCGCACACAATTTTTTTGAACGAGATGTCTTCGAGGCGCGGCACTTGTTCCATGTGGACTCCGGTCCAAACCGGACAATCCGCGTCGTGCAGAACCTTGGCCGCTACCGAACCCAGCATCAGGCGGCGAAAACGCCCGTACCCGTGCGTGGGCAACATAATCAGATCGAAATTGTTGGCATGCGCATAAGCAGTGATCTTCGTTGCGGACTCGCCTGCCAGTACTACCCGGTTCACATCGAAGTGCTTTAGCTCTGCGGCCAAGTAGCCGTCCAACTGGCTCCGCGTAATCGTGGTGGCATCCACCGGAAGATCGTTGTATGTAAGGGGCTCGATCACATGCAGCAGAGTTAACTGGGCTTGGAAATGGCCAGCAAAGGTTTCCACCATCCTGGCAGCGTCCGTGCACCGCTCCGAAAAGTCTACTGGAAACAGAATTCGTTTAGGGGGAAACATTGGCGTACCTCCACTTGGGCAAGTGCAATCCCGTTTCCATACCGTTGTCCCGCTAACCGATTACACTTCAATAACCTACTGGAATCGCGCCGGGGACTTCCGAGTCAATTGACCCACTGCCGCCTTCACTCCCGCACAAAAGCCACAATGGCGAGAACAATCAAACTGAAGCCAAGCAACAGTGCAGATGTTCCGAAAATCATCCCGAAATTGCGAAGCCACGGTGCCGGAGGTTCGGCCCGGAGGCTCTCCAGTTGGCCCGTTTTCAGCAGCCGTTTGTACTCTTCGGGATGTTTTTCCTGGAATTCTTCGGCCGTTAGCTTTCCGTTGAAGATCACCATGTCCATCGGAAAGTTGCCAGGACGAATATGGGTATTGAAGAAGTGAATGGTGAAGATGAAGCCCACCGCCAGCAGTGCTTCTTCTCCATGGATCAGCAAGGCGATGTTTAGCCAGGATCCGGGGATGAACCGGGCGAAGAATGGGGCGAACCACATCGCGTAGCCGGAAAACCCGATGATGGCCATGCCCCAAAACACTCCCCAATAGTCGAACTTCTCCCAGTAAGCATAGCGGTCGATCTTCGGCTTGGGGCCGCGGAACAAAAACCATTTCAAGTTGCCCCAGAAATCCTTCAGGTCTTTCAACTGGGGAACCATGGAGTTCGGTCCCCACAGCAGACTGTATTCCTTTCGCGCAATCACCCGATAAGCGACGTTCGCCACGTGCATGAGGAACGCGACGGTCATTACCACGGCGCTCAGCAGGTGAAAGAACAGAATGGTCCCAAATCCGCCAACCGCGCGAGCCATGGCTAACGCCAGTGTCGTATTGCTGAATCGAAGGGGCAGACCAGTGAGCGCGGCGCCCAGGAATGTGATCGCTAATGCCGCATGCAGATACCGCTGCTCCACCGAGAAGCGGAGATAGTAGCGCTGTCCGGAAGCCGGGAGGACGGGACTTAGATCCGATACGGCAACCGGTTGCTCGATCGTTTTTGCATTGTCGTTTGTCACTTGAGTTTCCCCCTATTTCTCGGCTGTCCGTTCGCGCAAGGCGCGATTCAACCACAGCAGAGTGTGCAGCGCAAAGAACCCGAGAACGCCCGCTAATAACAAATTCATAAAAACACTGGTGGCCCACAGGGCCGGATAGTCCCGCATCTTGCGCTTGTCGGCGTGAGGCTGATAAGAAACGAATCCTTTTGTCACGCCCGAGTGGCACTTGCCGCAAGTCGCGGTCAGGTTCGCCGCAGCGATGGTGGATTTGGCATCGGTCGCGGGAAGAATATCGTGCGAGCCATGGCAATCCCAGCAATGCGCGGATTCCACGTACCCCAGCGCGGAAACCTGCGCGTGAAACGTGTCATGGTAGGTTTTGAAATTTTCCTGATGGCATTGGCCGCACGTTGCACCGGTTTTCATTTGCCAGGCCGCTGTGTTGGGATTCGAGATCTGATGTGCGGTATGACAATCCGTGCAGGCCGGCGCGCGACTGTTGCCCGCTCGTAATCGCTGGCCGTGGATCCCGTCCTGATACGCCTTTTGAGCTCCCGCGTGACAGCTGCCGCAAGTTCCAGCGATGTTTACGCGATTGGTACGGCTTTTCGGATCGGTTTTGGACAGAATCGCGTGCGATCCGTGACAGCTTGTGCAGCTGGCGGCTACGAGCAGCCCATCCTTGGTCAAAGCAAATCCGTGGATGGAATCCATATATTGCGAGTAAACTTCCTTCATACCGTGGCTCTGCGCGAACTTGACGTCGCCGTGGCACGTTCCGCAGGCGCGCGGAAGATTCGAGGGATAGGTGCTGGATTTCGGATTGGTCGCTTGCAAAATTGCGTGCGGTTCGCCATGGCAGCCTTGGCAAGGCTGCGAGCTCACCCCGGCGTGCACACTCGCTTTTAAGCCTGCAGCCGCTTCTCCGTGGCAGGTGTCGCACTTCACCGGCGCGGAATTTGCCGCGTGCGGATAACCTTTGATCGGCGTGTGGCAGTCCGTACACGAAAGACTGCCGTGAACGCTAGCATGAAAACTCGCGCCCTTCTCGTCGTGGCAGGTCAGACACTCCGCACTCTTGGAAGGACTGTCAGCCATCGCGCTAACGGCGAGGGCTAGCAGGAACATGCCCGCCCAACTTGGTGTCATGGAACCTCCTCTTACTTGCCGCCACCTCCCGTGCTGGGTGGCGCTTTCAACCCCAGATCGGTCAAAATTTTCGGGTCTTTCTCGCCGACCGCCAGCAGATCGTGACAAGTCGCACAATCGTTCGAAATACTGCGCCCATCGGAGCTGGAATGATTGCCGTCATGGCATCGGAAACAGCCCGCGGAATCGGTGTGTCCGAGGTTGTTGGGGTAGGTTCCCCAAGTGATTTTCATCTCCGGAAACACGTTCTGAGCATAGATGGTCTGGACTTGCGAAATCGCGTTCTTCAGTAAAGCTTGGTCTTGTGTATAAGCTTGCGGATATTTACTTTGATAGAAACGCTCCAGAGTTGCCGCAATCTGTTGACGAGCCGTTGCGCGGTCAGGATAATCCACCTTCAGCGCTTCCAATGCTTGCTTCTTGATGAATGGCAGCTTGGGACTGATTCTGCCGTCCGTCATCGCCGTGTCTAATGCGCGCTCCGGCAGCTGAAAAATATGTGTGGGACGATTATGGCAATCCACGCAATCCATCAGGCGCCGTTCCGCTTTGGCCAATTCTTCCGGCTTCGCCGGGGCGTCGGTCGAGTTGTATACCGTAACCTTTCCATCCGGAGCCGTGTAAGTCACCTGCGCGATGCTTTGCCGGCGCTTGTCGGTGGCTATGTAATCCACGCGGCCGCCGGCATTTCCATGCGCTCCGTGAATACCCACTGTGCCGTTCCAGGTCTCGCCGCCCACCTTCATCAACGCCACTGTTGTGGATGGCACGTTTTGCTCGTCAGTCGCGTACTCGGTATGAACAAAAAACTTCCGATCTCCGAAACGTTGGGGCCAGTGGCAATGCTCGCAGGTGTCCCGCGCCGGGCGCAGTGACTCAACCGGCGCCGGAATCGGCTTCGAGTAGCTGTGAAAAACCACGCCGTACAGTTGCCGCGTGCCTGAGATTTTTGCCCTGATTAAGGAGGGAGCGCCCGCCCCGATATGGCATTCCACGCAGCCCACGCGCGCGTGTGGCGAACTCAAATATGCCGTGAATTCCGGCTCCATTACGTGGCAGGCCTTCCCGCAGAAACTGTCGCTGTCCATATAGCTCACCGCGCTATACAGGAACTGGCTTCCAATCGCTAGATTCACGAAACTGGTCAGACCGACAAAGATCAGGAGTCGGCGCAGGTCTCCGCCCTTCGGCAACAACGCACCCGCCTCTCCTGCGAGCCGCCGCTTCCGGTCGTGAAACCAAACACCGAGCGGGATCAATAGCAGTCCCAGGAAGCACACCAGCGGTAACACGATGGTTCCGAGAATTCCGGCGTACGGATTGGTATCGCCCCGCCACCAGGACGGCAGCAGCATGAGCCACAGAATGGCGCCGCTCGTCACCAGAACAACGCCCAGGAGACTGATTAGATTGCTTGCTAAATATGCGACTGGAGAACGTCGAATCATTCTATAGACCTTGAGGGCAATCTTATCGCCAATAAAAATCGTCTGGAAACGCGATCACGACGGACTTTGCGGGCGCGAAAACCCCCAATTACGCTGAGCAGTGGGTAAAATGCCCCAGAGGAGTCTGGTTCCGAAGATTTACTTCAGGAAGGCCAAGCTGTGTTGCCATCCGATGTAAACGAAACCCCCCAGCAACACAAGACTGTAGATGACACCCAGCACTGTGAGAGCCGGCCCGGGCTGGCGGAAGTTGCCTTCGACGACGCGCTTGAGAACATTCGAGTTGGCAGCGCAACTTCTTCGCAGCAGCGCGATCACCGTCACCGTGGACGCCAGCAAGACCCAGAGAATAGAGAAGGTCATCATCGGATTCCTCAGAATCCGGTGTAAGCACTCTACGGACCATAACTCGCGCAGCCGCCGGAGCCACATTTACCGGCTCCGCATTTCCCGTTGCGAAGTGGGAACCGCCATCCATCGCCGGGCGTTTTCGGTTTGCGCGGTAGCCGCAGTTCAGCCGCGATGATCGCGAGTTGAGCTGTGTAAGGCGAGTCTTCTTTGTAAACCACGTGCCGGATACCCGCCGCCCACATGCGCGAGAGATCGGCTGCGTCCTTTGCGGTGACCACTAGAAACCGGTCACGATCCGTGTCGGTGTCCGCCAGATCTTGCAAGGCGCTTTGATCCAATACCACAACTCCATCCAAGTGCAAATCCGGATGGTCCACCAGATACACGTTATGTATGCCATCGCGTAACAACAGAGTGCGGATGGTTTGCGCATATTCGGAATCCTGCATGGCTAATTGAACCGTCTTCATGGCAACCGCCGTCGCAGCGCTTTAGTGCAATCCGGAAACCAGTCCGTAAGTAGTTCTCTTTCATCAAATTGAAAGGCCAACGCGGGAGTGATATCGCGCAAACGGGGTTGCTGCCCTGGGGCTTGCGCACCCAAGACCTCGGATGCTCGCGGCGCGGACCTCAACGTGCTTGCTTGATGGCAAGCGGATTCAGTTATGGTGCCCGGTATCCCGTCGCAACATCCGGTTTCGCATCTGGCAGCCGATTGGCGTAAGCCGGAAATCCTGGAAGCGATATTCGATCAGCTTTCTGACGCTCTATTCCTCTATGACAAAAACCTCCACATCGTAGGCGTCAATCAAGCCGCAGAACGGCTCTTCGGCATGCCTGCGACGGAAATGCTGGGCAAACACTGCCAAGAGCTTTTCCACTGCATAGCATGCGAAGGCGGTTGCGGAATGCGCCAAGGTCTCGGTTCGATGGCGTGCATGCCGAATCGCACGCTGCGCATTCACCTGGAAAACGGGCGCGAGCGCATCGTGGTGATGCGAACCGTGCAGTTGCTGGACAAACTCGGTGAACTCACGGGCGTGGTGGCGACGGTGAAAGACATCACCGAGGAGGCGGAACCGGCCGACCGGCAGATCATCGCGGAATCGCAAGCCATGCGTGAAGTGCTCAACTTTGTTCGACGCATCGCCATCAGTGAAGCCGGATCCATTCTGATCGAGGGCGAAAATGGAACGGGCAAGGATCTGATTGCCAAAACACTGCACTACCAGAGCCTCCGCCAATCCGAGCCGTTCCTCGCGATTAATTGCGCGGCGATTCCCGAGACATTGCTCGAAAGCGAACTGTTTGGGTACGAAAAGGGCGCATTCACCGATGCGCGCACCCAGAAACGCGGCTTGTTCGAGTTGGCGGACAAGGGGACGCTCTTTCTCGACGAAATCGGCGAGATTCCCCTGTTGTTGCAGGCGAAACTTCTGCGGGTTCTCGAAGACCAATGCTTCCGGCATCTGGGAGGCGTGGCGGACATCCATATTGATGTGCGCATCATCGCCGCCACCAACAAGAATCTGCGCGAAGCAGTGCGCGAAGGAGCCTTCCGGCAGGATCTTTACTATCGTCTCAATGTGATCCAGCTCCTGGTTCCTCCGCTGCGCGAGCGGCCGCAGGATATTCTGCCGCTGGCGCGATTCTTCATTGCTCACTACAATGCCAAATTCAAACGCCAGATCGATGGGATTTCGCCGGAAGCAGAGAGCCTGCTGCTGGCCCACGATTGGCCAGGCAATGTTCGCGAATTGCGGAACGCGGTCGAGCGGTCGATGATCCTCGAAGATAGCGCCCTTCTGCGGCCTTCCAGCTTGCCCATCGCCGTCCGCGGCCCCGATTCCACTTCGTCCGATGCGGCGTTCGACGCGCAGCCTCACTCCGCCGACGCTATGTCGCTGGTGGAGCAGGAGCGCCGCCTGTTAGTGCAAGCCCTCGAGAAGACCGGCGGCAACCAGACGCAGGCGGCCAGATTGCTGCACATCACGCGCGACACGCTGCGGTACAAGATGAAGAAGTTCAATCTACGCTGAACCGCGACCGCCAGGGAGCGCTACCACGATCAGTTCCCGACGTGGATCGGACTTTCGTCGTAACGCTCCTTGCAATCGAGGTTCGAAGCCTGCGGGCGGAGCCGAGGGTTGAAATGCGTTCCCCCGAAAGCATAAAGTAGAAGGCCATGCAAGGCCTCATGATGTCCTGCCCGCTGACGCTCACCCACTTCCTGGAGCGATCCGCCAAGCTTTTCCCGCGGCAACAAATCGCGAGCAAGACGTCCGACGGCATGCACCGATATACGTTCGCCGATTATCACCGCCGCGTCCATGCTTTGGCGCACACGTTGGCCGCGCTGGGCGTCCAACCGGGCGACCGCGTCGGCACGCTTTGCTGGAACAGCTTTCGCCATCTCGAGCTGTACTTCGCCATCCCTTGCTATGGCGCGGTGCTGCACACGCTCAACCTTCGCCTGGCGCCCGACCAGCTCGCCTACATCATCAACCACGCCGAAGACCAGGTCATTTTCGCCGACGCATCTCTCGTGCATTTGCTGGATGCGCTTCGCGATCAGATTCCGTGCGTCAAACGCATTGTGATCTTACCGGACCAGGATCGGCCGGACGCCG
>DATGIH010000100.1:0-12241 GCA_035295865.1 Bryobacteraceae bacterium | reverse complement strand
CAGCGCGCCAACGATTTCGATCACGCATTGGCTTTGTGCAATGGAACGCGCTACGGTTTAGCCGCCGCACTATTCAGCAACAACCGCCAACTACAAACCAAGTTCCTGGGAGAAGCACAGGCCGGCATACTCAAGATCAACACTTCGACTGCAGGCGCCGATATCGCCCTGCCTTTCGGCGGATGGAAGGCATCCGGGATTGGACCTCCCGAGCATGGCGAAAGCGATCGGCTGTTCTATACGCGTCCGCAAGCCGTTTACGGCGCGGGTGGTTAACACTTCTGGCTCCGCTCCGTCTTTTGAGGCAGGGACCATGTGGAGAGCGTTATCGCACTCTTTGGGACAGTAGACCGGGAACCGGAGCCAACGCTCGTGAAACAGGCGCGCGAGGGAAGCCGCGTTGCGTTCGGGCAGCTCTATCAGCAATATTCCCGAATGGTCCACGGATTGCTGCTCGCGCGCGTTCCGCATTCGGAAGTCGAAGACATGGTGCAGGACGTTTTCCTGCTGGCGCTGCGCCGATTGCGCAGCTTGCGCGATGACAAAGCATTCGGAGGCTGGCTCGCGATGATCGCGCGCAATCAAGCCGTGGATTACCATCGGCGCGCGCCGAGAATCACCGAGCTGAAAGAGACCATGCTGCAGGAAACTCCACCGTCGCCCGAGGCGCATGCGGTTCTCGATACGATCCGCAGTCTGCCCGACGCTTATCGCGAAACTCTGATTCTGCGACTGGTAGAAGGGCTGAACGGTCCGGAAATCGCCGAGCAGACCGGATTGTCGCCGGATTCAGTGCGCGTGAATCTGCACCGCGGCATGAAGATGCTGCGCGAGAAAATGGAAGGAAAGGCCGCCACGTGAACGAAGACTATTTGTGGGACAAATCGGGCGAGCCGGATCCTGAGATTCAACGCTTGGAGAATCTGCTTTCTCCTTTGGGGAACAAGACACCAGTCTTGTCATTCCCGAAGCACAATCGCGTTCCGTACTTATGGGCGATCGCGGCATCCCTGCTGGTATTGGCCGGCGGCGCATGGATGACCTGGCAGAAATCACGGCCGGCGTGGGCCGTGAACGGAGCGCCGGCCACGAAGCGCTTGGCGAAGGGCGAAACGATCACCACCGATTCCCAGTCCCACGCGCGTTTGAATCTGAACGATGTCGGGGAAGTTGAGCTCGATCCGAATACGACATTGTCCGTGCTCGCAATGAAGCCAGACGAGCAGCGTCTGGCGCTTAATCACGGCACCATTCATGCGTTGATCTGGGCGCCTCCCGGACGCTTTGTCGTGAATACGCCATCGGCACAGACTGTGGATCTGGGATGCCAGTACACGCTGAAAGTTGACGCCGATGGAGCCGGTTTGGTGGATGTCACTGTGGGCTGGGTGGCGTTCGAAAACGACGGCCGCGAGTCGTTTATTCCGGCTGGAGCGGCGTGCATGACACGTCCCGGCAAAGGGCCTGGGATTCCGTATTACACAGACGCGCCGGGCGAGCTGATCGGCGCGCTCCAGCGCTTTGACGCCGATGCGGATCGCGCGGCCATCGCGGCAATTGTCGAAAAAGCCCGCCCGCGCGATGCGATCAGCTTGTGGCATTTGTTGCGCCGCGTACAACCCGACGATCGCGGCCGGGTATACGATCGGTTGTCGCAGCTTATTGCGGTTCCCAGCGGCGTGACCCGCGACGGCGTGCTCGCTGGTGATCCGAAAATGATCGATTCGCTGTGGAACGCGCTCGATCTCGGCAATACCAGTTGGTGGCGGATGTGGAAAAGCCGCGGACCGAAATAACTTACTTTCAGCCAGAAGTAAGGAGTATACTGGAAGTAAGGAATATTTCAAATGCCCACTGCCACGCTCACCAGTAAAGGTCAAGTCACTATTCCCAAAGAGATTCGGGACCGGCTGCGGCTCGAAACGGGCCAGAGGTTGGAATTCGAGATCGATAAGAATGGAAAACTCTCGGTCGTGCCGCGCAATCGGGACTTTCGATCGTTGAAGGGTATCGTCAAATCCAAGCGGAAGACGCCCGTGACCGTGGAAGAGATGAATCAAGCGATTATCGAAGGCTTCTCGAGAATATGAGAGGCTTGGACACGAATGTCCTGGTCCGTTATCTTGCCGCCGATGACGAAAAGCAACTCGCAACCGTCGAACAGTTGCTGGATGACTCGCAGAGAAACCGCGAACCTTTGTTGCTCACCGCGATTGCGCTGTGCGAATTGGTCTGGGTACTCACCACCCGTTACGACCAGTCCAAGTCCGAGATCATCAGAGCTGTGGAAGTATTGCTCTCGATGGACTATTTAACAATCGAGTACGAGACCGTTGTTCGACGTAGCGTGGAATCGTTTCGAAACGGCAAAGGAAGCTTCTCGGACTATCTCATTGCCGGAATCTGCACCCAGCACGGCTGCCGCGATTTCGTGACATTCGATCGCGCTCTAAAGCACTCCGCCCGAATCACTGTTTTGGCGTAAGCAGCCCGCGTTCGCGGAACCAATTCGCCAGCAGCGTCGGCCATTCCGCCAGAACCGGATCGGCCAGAGCCAAGCCCACCCCGTGCGGACCCTTCTCGAAAATGTGCATCTCGGCCGGAACTCCAGCCTTGCGCAGCGCCAGGTAAAAAAGCACGCTGTTTTCCGGCGGCACGCCTGTGTCCGCGTTGGTGTGGAACAAAAACGTCGGCGGAGTATTCGCCGTCACTTGCAATTCGCTCGACAAGCTCTCCACTAATTTCGGAGCGGGGTTATCGCCTAACAGATTCTTCAGCGAACCTTTGTGCGTATACGGCGTCGTGAAGGAAATCACCGGATAGCCGAGCACCAGAAAATCGGGACGGCTACCAGCTCGGTCGATCGGGTCGACCGCGGCGGCATCTCCCACATAAAAATGCGTTCCGGCGCTCGATGCGAGATGCCCTCCGGCGGAAAATCCCATGATGCCGATGCGATCGGACCCGACCCCATATTGCGACGCCTGCGCGCGCACCATGCGAATCGCGCGCTGTGCATCGCCCAGTTCGATCGGATGGTGATAACGCGGTCCAAGCCGGTATTTCAAAACGAACGCCGCGATTCCGAGCGAATTCAGCCAATTCGCCACTTGCCGGCCTTCGTGATTGTCCGCTAACATTCCGTACCCGCCGCCCGGACACACGATAACGGCGGTTCGCGAGGCGGGCTTGTCCCACGGCAGGTAAATCGTGAGCGTCGGCTGGTCCGAGTTGTCGCTTCCGAGCGCGCCCGGCGCCCCGTTTGGCCACAAAGGAACAGTGGTGGGTTCCTGCGCCAGAATGATTCCGGCAAACAGCAAAGAGAGAGCAATGGCTTTCCGAGACATGAAGAAGTCAAAGTACCATATTGTTCCGCGATTGACTTGCGACTTCCAATTCCTTAAGCTTGCGGACTGGAGGCTTCCATGCGCCGCACGCTGCTCTTGCTCGCCCTTGCGGTTCCGATTCTGGCGGAACTCACCTATCAGAAACCGTCGCAGGAAATTCTCAACATTTTGAACGCACCCGCGCCGCCGGTGCTCGCGGTGAATCCGTCGCGCACCTATGCGACGTTGTCCGAGATGCAGCGCTATCCTTCCATCGCCGAAGTGTCGCGTCCGATGCTGCGATTGGCTGGATTGCGTATCGATCCGCCAACAAATGGCCTGCATCTCGCTCCGGCCAGCCTCTCGATTACGCTGATACGCACGTCGGATGGGGCCAAACTTCCACTCTCGTTGCCGCCCGACGCGCGCGTCGGCAACTTGCGATGGTCGCCCGATGGAAAACAGTTCGCCTTCGCGAACACTACGGCGTCCGGTATCGAACTATGGCTCGGAGATCCGGCCTCTGGAAAAACGCGCAAGATCGATGGCGTCCGGCTCAATACGATCCTCGGCGATCCGATTGAGTGGCTGCCGGATAATCGAACGGTGCTCGCGCGGACGGTGCCGGCCGGGCGAGGTCCTGCGCCCAAGGAATCCGAAGTGCCAACTGGTCCGCGAGTGCAAGAGAGCGATGGACACGCCGGCCCGGTGCCCACGTATGAAGACATGCTGCAGTCGCCCCACGACGAAGATCTGTTCGAATATTACGCAACCGCCCAACTGATCAGCATCGACAGTGGAAGCGGCGCGGCAACGCCTCTCGGGAAGCCGGGATTACTCGACGAAGTCAGCGCCTCGCCGGACGGCAAGAATATTCTGATCGCGCGGCTGCATCGGCCGTTTTCCTATCTACATCCCGCCGGCGAATTCCCCAAGGATGTTGAAGTCTGGAACACCAACGGCGCTCTAGTCTACAAAGTGGCGAGCCTGCCGCTTCCGGCGCACGTTCCGCTGGGAGGCGTGCGCACCGGACCGCGCCAGATCCGCTGGATGGCGAATCAGCCAGCCACCATCTTCTGGGTGGAAGCGCTGGATGGCGGAAATCCGAAAGAGAAAGTCCCGCATCGCGACCGCATGCTGGCGATCCGCGCTCCCTTCCAAGGCGAGCCGCAGGAGATTTTTAAAACCGAAGAACGCTTCGCCGGCATCCAGTTCGGAAGCAACTTCGCGCTGGTCGAGGACCTGCATCGCGTCACCCGGCTGCTGCGGACCTATGAAATCGATCCGTCGAAACCGAACACCGAAGGCAAGCTGATCTGGAGCCGCAATTCGCAGGATCGGTACAAAGATCCTGGCCGGCCGGTGGAAAAGCGGCAAGTTCCACGCGCGTTCTTTGGAAATGGTGGTGCTGACTCGACGCTGCTGCAATCCGGCGACTCGATTCTTTTGACGGGCGCGGGTGCCTCGCCGCAAGGCGACCGGCCGTTCCTCGATCGCTTCAATATCGCCACCGGGCAAACGGAAAGGTTGTTCCACTGCGCGGATGATAAGTATGAAACGGTGGAAGCGGTGCTGGACGAACAAGGATCGCGCTTCATCACGAGGCGCGAAAGCCCAAGCGAGCCTCCCAACTTTTATCTGCATAACGGAACGTCGGAAATCGCACTGACCGATCTCAAAGATCCGGCGCCGCAACTTCGCCGCATCAAAAAGGAACTGGTGACCTACAAGCGCGCCGACGGCGTGCCGCTGTCTTTCGAACTGTACTTGCCGCCCGACTATAAACCCGGTACACGGCTTCCGGCCGTGGTCTGGGCGTACCCTCGCGAATACAACGACGCCAGCACGGCGGGACAGGTCACGGGATCGTCAAAGCGATTCACGATGATGAGCGGTTACTCCGAGCTCTTCTTCCTGCTGGACGGCTACGCGGTTCTTGAAAATGTCGCGATGCCGGTGGTGGGAACGATCGATGTGGTCAACAATACCTACGTCGAGCAGATCGTCGCCGATTCCAAGGCTGCGATCGACAAGGCAGCGGACATGGGCGTGATCGATCCCAACCGTGTTGGCGTCGGCGGCCACAGCTACGGCGCTTTCATGACCGCGAATCTGCTCGCTCACTGCAATCTGTTCCGCGCCGGCATCGCCGAAAGCGGAGCTTATAACCGCACGCTGACGCCGTTCGGATTCCAAAGCGAGCGCCGGTCTCTCTGGGAAGCGCAGGACACGTATCTGCGAATGTCGCCATTCATGTTCGCGGACAAAATCAAGGCGCCGATTCTGCTGGTGCACGGAGAAGCGGACGACAATTCCGGAACCTTCCCGATTCAAACCGAACGCATGTATGAAGCGATCCGCGGCAATGGCGGCACGGTGCGGCTGGTGTTTCTACCGAACGAAGCGCACGGCTATCGAGCCAAGGAAACCATCGAACACCTGCTGTGGGAGAAATCCACCTGGTTCGACAAATACGTCAAGCACGCGGATGCGCCGCAAGTTCGACCGGAACCTACTGGGTCACGCTGATCGTGGCAGAGTTGCTGTTTTCGCCGTCAATCGAGATGGTCAGCGGATAATTGCCGGTCGATACCGACGGCACGATGACGTTCAGTTGTCCAAGCCCCACGAATCCGGGAGCTAAGCCGGCAAAAGTGACGGTCGCCGAGGCGGAACCGATTGTCGCGGCCGCGCTCGATGTCACTTGGGCCGGAGTGCCCTTGGGCGATGCCACACCATCGGCAACCGTGGGACTCACAGGTCCGGTACCGGTGAAATAAACCGTCACGGTGCTGCCAACCTTCGCGGGATTGCTGGGCGAATTGGCGGAATGATCCGCGTTCTGCACAGCGGCCTGTCCAGAGGAACTGGTAAAGATTCCGGGTGCGGCGGCCAAAACGGGAACGCTAATCGCCGTGCTGGTCCGGCCATCGACCGTGACTACGATGCTGGCGGTGCTTCCGGTGGTTTCCCACGGCACTTGGAAGTTGATTTGAGAAGGCGTGACGTAAAGAATCGGCGCCGATTTTCCGTTCACCGTGACGGAAACACCGCCGAGCGTGGTAGACAACGGAAAGCTAGCTCCCAGGTTCTCATTCGCGAAGCTGGTTCCGAAGATGCTCGCGAGCTCGCCAGGAGCAATGGGCGATTTATAACGAGCGCCATTCACCACTCCGTTCGCAAAAATCGCGGGCGCCTGTGGCGTCAGCATCCGAACCACGTTGTTCCCGGTATCGGCGATGTATAGATTGCCTGACTTGTCGAGTGTCACGTCATGCGGGAAATAGAGGCCCGCCTTGGTTGCGAGCCCCTTGTCGCCAAAATATCCCTGGATTCCATCGCCCGCAACGGTGCTGATGATTCCATCCGGTGTCACTTTGCGGATCTTACTATTAAACGTATCGGCAATGAATAAATTGCCGGCGGCATCCACGGCCAGTCCCATCGGGTCGCCCAAAGCCGCTTTCACCGCTGGGCCGCCATCGCCGGAATCTCCTAACTCACCGGTGCCCGCGATCACGGAAATATATCCGGGAACAAACTTGACGATCCGCCGGTTTCCGGTGTCGGCGATGTACATTGCGCCCTTCGAATCGAACGCAATGCCATCGGGCTGATTCAATTGCAACTGAGTGGCGGCGCCTCCCACCACGGTGAAGATGTTCGCGCTCGAAACCTTGCGGATCACATTGTTGCCGGAGTCGCAAATAAAAACGTTGCCGAAGGAGTCCACGGCCACCGCAGTCGGATTGCTCAATTCCGCGTCTACGGCAACGCCGCCGTCGCCGGTGAATCCGGCGCTGTGGTTGCCGGCGAACGTGGTGATGTTTCCGCTGGTGGAAACCATGCGGACCACATTATTGCTGGCGTCGGCGATATAGAGATTTCCGGAAGAATCCAGCGCGATGCCGGTGGGGTCGCTCAATTCGGCTTTGGTAGCGGCGGCGCCGTCGCCCGTATATCCTTCGGTGCCGGAACCCGCGATCGTATTGATGGTTCCGCCCGAGATCTGCCGGATACGCCAGTTCACGCCGTCGGCGATATAAATCTTCCCCGACGAATCGACGATCACGCGGTCGGGCGAGGCCAGTTGTGCGCTGGTGGCCGCCCCTCCATCGCCGGTGAATCCGGATGTTCCGGTGCCCGCGATGGTGGTAATCGTATACTGCTGAGCCCAAGTTGCCGTGCAACAAAGAATTGCGAGCGAAACTCGGGTAAGGAAATGCCGAACTGCCATGTGTCGATGTAACCCGCTTAGAAAAGAGTAAGTAGCTTGTACTATGATGCCACGAATCGATTTGCGGTTACCGGAAACAAAAAGAAGGCGATAGAGCGGAATCTACAACAGTGACGAAACAAAGGCACAGAGGCGGCCGGTTGCGTCATTGTTGTGCGTTACGCGCACCCAAGCAACGCGGGCCTTTTCGCCGCCGCTGCAGAAGAATCCGACCCCGCCGGATTTGATTCGGTCGTCGGTCCAGGAGGCGATGAGTTGTCCCTCGATGAATAGCGTGAACGAATCGCCATGGACATCCAAACGGATGTGGTACAGCGTGTCTTTTTGGAAAGTGCCAGGACAGCGAACGCGCACCTTCGCGGACTCTTTTCCACCGAGCACCGAGTAATGTTCAACGAAGAGCGGCGGCATGGGTCCTCTGCCGTCGACAATGAGTTTGGCGACTTGATAAGTGCGTGGTCCCGAAGCGCGGAAGACTAGGCCCAAGCCGCGGTTCACCACCTGAGCCACTGCGTCGACATTGTAATCGCTCAGATGCTTGGAGGCGGAAAGAACGGCAGGTTTTCCAGGAATAATCAGGCCGCCGTTATCGTACGACCAAGTGGACAAATTCTCGATAGAATCCCAGCCGTCAAGGCCCGCTTGGAAGTCGTCGAACAAATCTAGCTGCGCCCGTTTGGCGATGTCTCTCTTGAGGTTGTCCCACGAATCCGGTTTGTGATGCGACGGCTTCAGCGCCACGGCGCCCGCGATGGCGGTCAAAGCTAACAGACTTCCCAGCGCCAAAAGCTGCCTTCGCAGGTTGAGCCGGTTCGGTCGAATGTAGGTCCAAAAGCTCATCAAGTCCCGCCAGACTTTCATACGGCAGAAGGTCTAGCTCAATTTAGAGTATGGGCCTGTCCGCCGGCAAAGAAAATGCAGCTTTCGGCGCGGTATCCAGGGAATTGAACCTCAGTACCCTTAGAGCCGTTAGTTACGCCCCAGCCGACCGGATCATGGGAGTCGGCATTCCGTCCCATCCATCATTGGGAAGAGAGTGAAGCTTTCGGCTCATGGTCCGGAACTGGTACTGCGTAAAGGAGAGTGCGAATCCCGCTTCCAGGCAGCGTACCACTCTGCCCACCGCAACTAATTGCAGGGGAATGGACCCATCCAACATGGAAGGCCATTCAACGTTGAGTTCGATTTTGGTTCCGACTTCCGTGCGATGGTCCGCCGCGATCAGTAGCCCGCCGCTGCTCATATTCAGAGTACGTCCGACGCCGGAGATCCGGTTGGATCTTCCAACAGTACGGTACTTCACATTCAAAGAGACGGGATAACGTATCTTGGACCGACGTTCCAACGGAGTCGTTTTTTCTATTGCTTGCACCGAAGCCTCCTTGTGGGGCAGCACGGTGTAGGGCACGTTAGTATCCATAGTGAGAACTCATGCTTACTCTTTTCAAACCACTGAAAATAAGGGGTTAAAGCTTGGCCTAATCAGGCGCGGATCAACTGCGAGTCTCACGCGGAGAGAATCGATTGATTATAGCACTAACCATTTGATTAGTACTTTGGTTTGTTAAACTGTAGTACGAGGTACACGATGAGGGCGCAACTTCTTCTGACGTTGACTGCAATGGTGGCTTTCGCGGCGGATAACCCTTGGGACAAAGTTCGCGAGCTGAAGACCGGCACCGAGCTCCGCATCGTCAAGAAGGGATCGAAACAGCCCATCCTGGCCATCATGGACGAAGCGAATGAGGAACGATTGATCATCGTCGTCAAGAACGAGCAAAAAGCCATCGAGAAGGACGATATCGATCGGATTGATTTTCGGCCGGCCACGAAATCAAAGATCTCGAAAGAAACCCGGACGACTCAGACCGATGCGGCTCAAAACGCGACTGCCGGGGCACGGCCGCCAGGAACCACAGATGGGCCTTCGACATCCACTTCGACCAGTTTCGGCAACGCCGCGAAACCGGATTTCCAGACCATCTACCGGCGAACGGCCAGGTAGTTAAGCGCTTTTCGCTTCCTTCTCCACCATTTCGGCAAAGAAATCGATATCCCGGACCGTGCTGTAGATGTGCGGCGTGATTCGCAGTCCGTTGTACTCTTCGTGTGGCACATGCGCCGTGAGAATGCCGTGTTTTTCCCAAAGCGCACTGTACATCTTGGCCGGATCCACGCCGTTAAAGCTCAAGAACCCGATTCCGCAAGACTGATCAGGATCCTCGCTGTGCAGGGTCTTGCACTTCGGGTTCTGCGCGAGGCGATGAGCCCAGCGGTCGCGTAGATAACGCAGCCGCGCGGCTTTCCGGTGGATGCCGATGTTTTCGTTGAAGAGCAAAGCGTCGCTGATGGCGTTGAAATTCGCCGCGGGATGCGTTCCGATCTCCTCAAACTTGCGAATATCGTTTACTTGCGTATCGGCCGATGCCATCAGTGACCAGGTCGATGCGATGCGCGATTTGCGGACGTAGAGGAATCCGGAGCCGATGGGTGCGCAGGTCCATTTGTGCAGCGAAGTTCCGTAGTAATCGCAGTCGAGATCCGAAATCTTAAACGGAAAATGGTTGAAGGCATGCGCGCCGTCCACAATCACCGGGATGCCGCGCGCGTGAGCCATCGCGCAAATTCGCTTGATGGGAAAAATCTGTCCGGTGCGATTGGTGATGTGGCAGACCAGAATCAGCTTGGTTTTCGGGGTCACCGCATTTTCGAAGCGCTGTACAAGATAGTCCATGCTGGGCGGAGGAACCGGGAACGAAATCGTCTTGAGCACGATCCCTTCGCGCCGTTCGCGCTGGCGGAACGTGGTGAGCATGCGCGGATAATCCTGATTGGTGGTCAGGACTTCGTCGCCCGGCTTCAAGTCAATCCCGTACTGGGCGTTTTCGAGCGACTCACTCGCGTTGCGTGTGATGGCCATCTCTTCCGGATCGCAGCCAGCCGTCTCGGCGAGCCGGCGACGCACCATTTCCACTTGGCGATAAAGCACGTGGACCATGGTGTGTACCGGCCCCATGTCGCTGTATTCGAGTAGGCGGCGCACGGAGTCCTGCACCACTTTCGGCGCCGGGCTGGCATATCCGTTATTGAGATTGATGACGTTACGATCGACGGTGAAGGCGTTGCGGATCTCGGCCCAATAATCTTCGTCGGACGCTGTTTCTTCGGGACTCTTGCCGCTGATCGCCCGCGTTGCTGCGGCCACTCGTTCGATGGCGTTGTTCTGGAATGCTACGAGCGTGGTCCCGGCGGCGAGGCGAAAGAGGTTTCGGCGGTGCATAGTTCCCCGGAGCATAGCACACTGGATCATTGGCGACGCTCCGAGACGCTCTAACCTGGCTTTTTGGGCGGCGGCGGAGGTTGGCGGTGGTTTTGGGGGCGGCGGATATTGAGTTCTAAAGGAATCTCTTTTGGGATCAGGCGTAGCGGGCCGTTGCGATCCGTGCGGCTTGATCGAGCCAGTAACCGAGCCGATCTTTTTTGTTTGGGAACTTCGTGCCGCTCTTCGAGAGGACCTCGGCGCGATCATAGATCTGATGATACTGCTCTTCAGCGTCAGCAACGTCGAGGTGGTTCCAAAGCCGCTCGTAATCTCGCTTGATCCCACTCCACCCGCTATGTAGATCTGAGGCATCGCGAGCCATCGATCCAAATTGGCTGAGGAGCAACCAAAAACTCACCCCCGTCGCGACGATTGGTACAGCGATCCTGACCCCCTCATTCCATTGCGACAAGGCAGTCCCAACGGTTCCCGATGCGGCGAGTAGCGTGGCGACTCGTAGCCACTTATCGAGTTTGAGATAATGTCCCACTAATTCCGCGAAGTAGTTTGCCCGCATGTCCGCGATCAGCATTTCCTCCCAGACACATTCGCGTAACTTGCTCGCTTCCACGGCACGTACCTCTATTTAGTATTATCGCGCGTCGCCGGGCTTGGTCTTTAGAACGGCTTGTAGCACTTCCGCGCCGGATTGCACTCGTAATCGTCCACGAGCTTGCCGTCCGGGCCGATGCATTGCTGGGTTTTGTGGCACCAGAACAGGCGATCGCCCGAATGCGGAACGGAAGGATCCCATTCCGCTTCGATATACAGGCCCTTCCAGCGCAGCAGATCGCAACGGTCGTCGTCGAGTTGTGTCAACGAAGAACGCTCGCCGCCCATACTACGCCTTTCCGGATGCTTCCAGCAACGCGCGTTTGACGGCTACCTTCGCGAGCTTCACTTTGTAGGCGTTGCCGCTGAGCGGAGTGGCGCCGTCGCCGGCGAGATCCGCGGCTTGCGCGATATTTTCCGGTGTGAGCGCTTTTCCGTTCAAGGCTTCGCTCGCTTTTGTAGCAGGCCACGGTGTGGGAGCTACGTGTCCAAGCACAATCGACGCCTTGCTGACGTTCGATCCTTGCATCCGGATCGCGACCGAAGCGGCCACCAGCGGCCAATCCAGCGCTTCTTTTTGCCGGATTTCGTACGTCGCGTTCTTCACGCCATGCGCGGCTGGCACGTGGATTTCCGTCAGGATTTCGTTGGGCAGCAGCGCCGTTTCGCGCGACACTTCATTCTGAGGACTGACGAAGAATTTCTCCGCCGAGATCATGCGTTGTCCGGAAGCCGAAACCAGCTTCACTTGCGCGCCGAGCGCGATCAAGGCCGGACCCAAGCTCGAAGGACTGACGAAATACG